>JBFGKX010000034.1:0-15064 GCA_041576455.1 Paenisporosarcina sp.
GAGAAGCAGAACTTGCAATTGCTTTTTCTGAAACGTTACGAGAAAAACCAAAAAGTTGTATTTATAAGAACTTAAATAACAGTAAATCTCATGAGATTATTCATCAAGTGTTTGAACTCTAACAGCGTTCATATCTCTAAAATGCTAATTCGTGTAAACGGTTATAGTAAATCTTGCACACAAAATTAAGCATCGTTTTTCTTGCCAAATAATTACGTTGTTTTTCTCATTAAGGATAATCTATTTCTCAATTTACTGCGAGTTTAAATATGCATGTTTTTTAGTAGTCGGTAATTGGAATAGGAAGCACGAGTTTAGTGAAAAAAGCATAGCTATAAACGAAACTGGAATTGATTGTTTAAGAGCCATTCAATGAGACAAGCCACTTTCTATCGATTAGACGCAATAATGTGGCTTGATTGAATTACGTATACTATTTCAGTGGTCTCTGTAGAATAAGGAGGATTTTTTTCACTAATACGTTTTTATTACAACGTATTAAGTGTTTTGAAGGTACTCTATGCTCGAATCGACTAATATGTGTGAAAAGATAAGGAGAGATCGGTTGTTAAGGCGTTCTCTTCAGAGGAGCGAAACTTAAAAACACGACACAAAAGGACTATCAATTCGCATATGAATTGGCAGTCCTTTTCTTATTGTTATATAGGCAACCTTGCTTTAATAGCACCGTTTTTAGCTCTATATTTTGCAGCCTATTTGGTCGCACTACAATGGAAGTTGTAATACAACTAGGCAGTCTTTTAATTGATATGTTAAAAAACCTTCAAACTACATCGATTTTTATTAACTGGAAATTTTAATTATCGCAGGATAAATTGTATAGTATTGGTATTATTAAAAATAGACGATTTTTTCTAATTCAACTAATGCAGCAGGTTAGTTGAAAAAAGGGGGGATAATGTGAAGAATTCTCTAATGTTTATTGGGGTATTTTTCTTTTCGATAATTTTCGTACTAATCACAGGTTTTCAAAATGGGGTTACGATTGAAGTTAGGAATGAACTCCAATCCACTTTTCCTTATGATGAAGTTGGTTTTCCTATACCATTTGTAACATTAGACCATCCAATAATAGACCCACCACTACCTTATACATATAGCGGAAATTGTTGTTTTAGGTATTATTCCTGGGATAAATATTGGTACTCAGTAATAGTAACGTTTATTTCTCTTACAGTGATAATCAAACTAATTCAAAAGATTCGTGTAAAACCATTTCTAAGTAACATTTGCTTTAGTTTAATAAGAACAGATTAAATTAGGTTTACTAAAAATCAGAACTAGAAAAACACTGAGTAAATAATCAGTGTTTTTTGCATTGCTTTCTGTCTGAAAACCACAAAAAAGCACCGCAATATGCGATGCTAAAATGATTCCTTTTTATATTGCTATTGAGGAGTCAATTTCGTGTTTTGCACCTCTGAAGAGAACCCCTTAACCAGTCGCATCTCTCTTAATATTCACAAATATCGTTCATAGCGTTTTTCTAAGAAGTTTTGAAAAACTGCCATAATGGAGCAAATTCCCCAATAAATAAGTGCAACTAAAATAAGCAGAGTCAACAGATCATATTCACGCGCACCTACAATTCGTGCTTTTTGGAAAATTTCAGGCACTGTAATCATCGCTGCTAAAGATGATGCCTTAATCAAATCTAATAGAACATTTGATAGAGGGGGAATGGCGATTCGAATCGACTGTGGCAGTATGATTCTTCTCATGGATTGCCAATAAGTTAACCCGAGTGCTTGTGAAGATTCCCATTGTCCTTTATCAACAGATGACAAGGAGGAACGAAGAATCTCGGCCATGTAAGCCGCACTATTCAAACTAAAACCAATTAATGCAGCTTGAACAGCTGAGAATTCAATTCCAATAACGGGAAATCCAAAGTACAACAAAAACAAAATTACGAGAATGGGGACACCACGCATAAAGGATATGTATACGCGTGCCGGCCAGCGTAATAGGACGAATCGAGACGTACGTGCTAGGGCAAGAAAAAATCCAATGATCAATCCGATGACCATACTGACAAGTGCAATTAAGAGAGTATACCAAATTCCACCTAGTACGTAAGGGAATGAATCAATTGCCAGTTGAGGGTCGAATAAGAGCCCCCATTTGATGTCACTCATGAGCAAGTCCTCCGATTAAGTTAATCAATCGTCGCTTCTTTAGAAACGTCTGCACCATTAAAGAACTGTGCTGAAAGCTTAGCAATTGTTCCATCTTCTAACATTTCTTCAATAACTCGATTCACATTTTCTGCAAGCTCTTTATTGTCATTATTCATCACAAATCCAACTTCTGAAGGGCTGTATTTGATATCAGGATGTATTGTGATGTTCAAGTCAGGGAATGCAGCTACTCCTAATGATGAGAGGTAATAATCATTCAAAATCACATCCGTACGTCCAATTGAAACGTCACGTAAATATACTTCGTTTGATGCATTATCGTAGGTTACTTCTTCAGCCCCATACTCACGCGCTAATTGCATATAGACAGAAGTTGAAGCTCCAGCAGCTTTTTTTCCTTTTAAATCTTCAAGTGTTTTAATTCCTGATAAATCATCTTTTCGAACGACAGCAATCCCGTATGAATGTTTAAATGGTGTAGAGAAAATGAACTTTTCTTTTCGATCATCTGTAATTTCAATGTCATTTGCTGCGATATCCACTTGGCCAGTGTTCACACTTGTGAGCATTTCATCGAAACCTAGTTCAGTAAATTCAACGTCTAGGTCTAATCGTTTTGCGACTTCGCGCACAACTTCAACTTCAAAGCCTGTTAATTCATCGGACTCTGCATCGTGGTAAGAAGTCGTTAAAAGAGTGCCTGATGTAGCGACAGTTAACGATCCTTCTTTTTGAATCTCATCCCATGCAGATGAAGATTTTGTTTCGTTTGTTTCAGTATTGTTGCAGGCAGCTAATAACATCATAGAAGCAATCCCAGTACTTATTAACCAACCTTGTTTTTTCATAAATTTATTCATTGTAAACCTCCATTATCTATAATTCGTTTAAAACCATACCATCTTTGGATGAATTTGAGCAACCAATTGAGTTTGTAAATTCAATAATCCTGCTAATTCAACATAATGTGAGCGTTTCAAACGTGATATGATAGAACTAGTTTTAAATAAAGGAGTTCAATCACGCATGCAATCATTTGATGAAAAAATAAATCAAACGCTACAAAAAACGGCACAAGCCTTTACATTATTTGAACAAACAAACGATATGGAACGGGTAAATAAAACGAAGTTATTCTCTCAAAAATTAATGAATCGTGAATTTGCAATTGGCTTTGCTGGACACTTTTCAGCAGGGAAATCGAGCATGATCAATGCATTAACTGGGGAACAACTTTTGCCATCTAGTCCAATACCAACAAGTGCAAATATCGTAAAAATACATAAAGCTTCAGAAGATTTTGCGGTTGTATATATGCAAAATCAACAGCCCGTAAAATTTACAGGCGATTACGACTTTAAAACGGTGAAAGAATTTTGTAAAGACGGAGATGCCGTTTCTCAAATCGAGATTGGACATCAGTCATCCAATTTGCCAGAAGGCATTACAGTGATGGATACACCGGGTGTAGATTCTACAGACGACGCACACCGAATTTCAACAGAATCGTCACTACACTTAGCCGATATTGTCTTCTACATGATGGACTACAATCACGTTCAATCTGAATTGAACTTCGGATTTACAAAACAGCTGATGAAATATAATGAAAATGTTTATTTGATTGTTAACCAAATTGATAAACATCGTGAAAGTGAATTAACGTTTGAGCAATTTAAGGAATCCGTGCGTTTATCATTTAAAGCATGGGGTGTCGAACCAAAAGGAATTTATTTTACATCATTAAAAGACATGAGTCATGCGAACAATGATTTTGAAGATGTACGTCAAATCGTTATGGACAGCATGGCAAATTGGCAAGAACAATTAAGCGAATCTTCTACATCAACATTGAGTAAGCTACATGACGAACATGTGCAATTTTTGCAACTTGAAAAAGAAGAGTGTCAAATAACATTTTCTGAAGTATTATCGGAAGACGAATGGAACTCAAAAGATGAAGTGCGTAAAACGGCTGAACATTATATCAATCAATCAAAATTGCTCACGTCAAATGCATGGAAAGAAACGTTTGAATCCAGTCGTAAACAGTTGCTCGACAATGCAACCATGATGCCGTATGAATTACGCGATAAATTAAAATTGTATTTAGAAGCGAAGCAAGAGAATTTTAAAGTGGGTGTATTCTTTAGCGGCAAAAAAACGGAAGAAGAAAGAATTTCTCGTGGACAGTTGGTCGAAAAAGAATATGATGTCATGATTCAATCTCAAATTGCTGGCCATATGCGAACACTAATGAAGCAATCGTTAAAAGATGTTAGCTTGCTAAGTGATGAGACTTCTATTGCCATTGATCAAATCGAATTCCATCCACCATTGCAACTAATTGATGCTCAAATTCAAAGTGGCTCACTAATTACAGCCAATGCGGTCTTAAACTTTGCGAACCGCGTAGCAGATGCTACAAAAAAATGGTTTATTCAACAAACTGATGGTTGGAAAAATGAACAAGTTACGCATATTGATGAATTGCCTGAAGATGAATTTGGTCAAGCAGACGCCAAATCACGCGTTTATCAAAAGAAAGTGTTAGCAATAGATACGCTTGAACTGATGAATACTCAACTAAGCGTGTTTTCAAAAGAATGGGAAAAACCTTCTAAACATGTAGTGGACACTTCTTCAAAAGTACTGAAACAATGGTCAGTGGATCACGAGTTAGCAGAACAACAAATGGTCCCGTTTGAGTCTTCGATGTTACGTGAGAGCGAAAGCGAAGAATTTATCATTGAAGAGCAAGTAGAGCTTATACAAACTGAAGTAGTTGCTACCAATGAGACTCTTTCACGCGCGGATTATATTGCAAAACAAATCGAACATATTCAAGGGTTTTCTGAGGTTGCTCGTTATTTAAAAACAAAATCACAACGTTTAGTGAACCAAGATTTCACCATTGCGTTATTTGGTGCATTTAGTGCTGGGAAATCATCTTTCTCTAACGCATTAATGGGCGCAAATGTTTTACCTGTTTCACCAAACCCAACGACTGCCACCATCAACAAGATTCGACCAATATCAGACAATCATCCGCACGAAACGGCTGATGTGAAATTAAAAACTCAAAAGCAATTACTAGCCGATGTTGCATCTTCGTTTCAAGCAATCGGAATCAAAATTGAAACTTTAGAAGAAGCATATCTTAAATCGGATGGTATTGATGCACTTGTTTTAACCGATGAGGGGCTGCATGTTCACAAAGCGTTTATTGTAGCATTTAAAAAGGGGTACCCTACTTTCAAAAATCAATTAGGCTCTACTTTACGCGTCGACCGCACTGATTTTGAAGCGTTTGTTGCACAAGAAGAAAAAAGTTGTTTTGTCGATAACATTGATTTCTATTTTGATTGTGAATTAACGAGACAAGGCGTAACGTTAGTGGATACACCAGGTGCAGATTCTATTAATGCCCGTCATACAGGTGTTGCGTTTGATTATATTCGAAATGCAGATGCCATTCTTTTTATTACGTACTATAATCATGCATTTGCACGTGCAGACCGAGAATTTTTAATTCAACTAGGTCGTGTCAAAGATGCATTTGAATTAGATAAAATGTTCTTTATTGTTAATGCAATCGACTTAGCTGCAAATGAAGAGGAAGCGAATGATGTTAAAAATTATGTCACCACAGAACTCCAACGATTCGGCATTCGTTTCCCACGTGTATTTGGTATATCCAGTTTACAAGCCTTAAGAGAAAAAGTGGATAACACTCATTTAAATTCAGGAATGTCTGCTTTTGAAAACTCATTTCAACACTTCTTATCTGAGGATTTAAAAGCAATGGCTGTACAAGCGCTAGCTGAAGAATCGGATAAGACGATAGGACGATTAGCTTCTTTAATTAAACAAACTGAAGCGAACTTATCACGAAAAGAAGAGCGTTTGCTAGAATTACGTCAATTGGAACAAAAGGTACGGCAACGTTTTACAACTTCCGCAGCAGGAGTTGTTACTAAAAATGCTTTTCAAGAGCTAGACGAATTGTTACATTATGTGTTGCAAAGGGTATATTATAGATATCCAGATTTCTTTAAAGAGTCGTACAATCCATCGGTATTTGCCAATAAATCATCCCAAGATGCTCTTGATTTTGCTTTAAAAGAAACGTTAGCGATGTTAAGTTTTGATTTTGAGCAAGAAATGCGAGTGACTAATTTCCGTTTAAATCAGTGGATTATAAAAGCTTTGCAACAACGACAAAAAGATGAAATGCTTGAATTAAAAGAAAGCAACACAAGTTTTTCGTTTGTCCCTTATGAAATCACAGATGCAAATTTACTAGAATTTGATGGGCCTTTTATGGATGCTTCACCTTACACACATGTAAAATCTCATTACAAAAATAATAAGTCCTTCTTTGAAAAAAATGAAAAACTTAAGCTTCGAGATGCACTTCAATCGGCAACTAAACCAGAAGCTGAAGACTATTTATCACAACAAAATTCTAAACTGCGTGAATGGGCATCAAGTGTGATTGATTTAGAAGCGGAAGGTCTAAGACAGCATTTACTTCACGCGTCATTAGAGCAAATTGATTCAGAACGAGTAGCCATGCAGGAAAGTACCCGATTAAAAGAGTGGAAAGAAGTTTACGCGAAACTGTCTCAAGGAGAGTGACGTTTTGGGGAAAGTTTGGAAATCAGCAAGTGAATTAAAAAATTCATCGATTCGGTGGGTAGATACTCGGTTTTCATTACAAGATATAAAAGCGGGGAAACAGATGTACGACCAAGGTCATCTAACTGGAGCGGTTTATTTGGATCTTGAAAAAGACTTATCTGATATGAATAAACCATCAGGACGTCATCCACTGCCAGAGAAAGAAACGATTAAAAACCTGTTTGAATCTCATGGTTTTCAATACGATAACCACATTGTGATTTATGATCAAGGCGGAATGCCTTTTGCACCTCGCGCATATTGGATGTTTTGTTATGCAGGGTTTCCAAATGTTAACTTAGTTCGTGAAGGATACGAAAAATTAGTAAGCTTGGGATTTAAAATTACACAAGAAGTACCAACGTACAAAAGCTCAAATTTAAATCTTCAATGGCAAGATGAAATTTTATCAACCCGAGAAGAAGTGAAAGAGGTCTCTGACAGCAAGCAAGGTGTTTTATTAGATGCTCGTTCTGAAGAACGATATTTAGGTCATCATGAACCCATTGATCAAATTGCTGGTCACATTCCATCTGCTCGAAATTTAGATTGGGAATTGTTAAAAGAAAAAGCTCAGTTCAAGGAAGTAATAGATGTGCTTCCTAAAGTGGCATCCATCGTAAATCATGATGAAAGCATTACCGTATATTGTGGAAGCGGCGTAACAGCTGCTCCCTTATACGCAATGCTAAAAGAAGCAAACTATCCAAAAGTTAAACTATATGTAGGCAGTTATAGTGATTGGATTACAGCGTATCCTGTTGACAAAGATGGGCATTAAAAAAGGGAACAAAAAAACGAAGATGGGGACAAAACCCACTTCGTTTTTTTGTTTTATGAGAATACTTTATAATTTTTATGTGATACTACTGTTAAAGTAGATGCGGCACCAATTTTCTTAGCATCTTCTTGAGAAATTTCCACGATACATGAATTTTCAAGGATTTTAAAAATCGCTCCTTCAACTTCTACATCACGACGAACGAATGTGATTTTTTCACGAATTCTACGAGCTTGTACAAATTCGGAAACTTCTTTTTCATGTTTTTGAAACGTCATTTGATTTCCCCATTTCTATTACACTCAATTCACGGATAATTGGAATTGAATATTTTGTCGTATTTTGAAGTTAATATAAACTTATTATATCATAGTTATCTGTTTTAATCTATCAAGCCTAAATACTTGGTATACTATAAAGAGGAAAAAGAGTTGAAAACTCTTACTTAAAGGAGATTTACATGACAAACACACATTTTAAAGAGTTTGGAATATCAGACGACATTCTTCGCGCTCTAGAGGGACTAGGATTCACATCACCAACGGAAGTACAAGCAAAAGTAATTCCAGTAGCATTAACTAAGAAAGATATTTCAGTGAAATCTCAAACTGGGAGTGGGAAAACAGCTGCATTTGGTATACCGATATGCGAAATCGTAGACTGGGATGAAAACAAGCCCCAAGCACTCGTTTTAACGCCAACTCGAGAATTAGCGATGCAAGTTTCACAAGATATCATGAGCTTTGGGCGGTTTAAACGAATTAAAGCTACCGCTATTTACGGAAAACAACCTTTTGCCTTCCAACGCACAGAGTTAAAACAAAAATCTCATGTAGTAGTGGGTACGCCTGGTCGAGTAATGGATCATATTGAGAGAAATACACTGGATGTTAGCAAAGTGGAAATTTTGGTCATTGATGAAGCAGATGAAATGTTGAGCATGGGCTTTATTGAACTTGTTGAATCAATCATTAGACAGTTGCCGAAAAAACGTTTAACGATGTTATTCTCTGCAACTTTGCCAAAAGATGTTGAAAAACTTTGTCATAAATATATGAATGACCCGTTGGACATTGAAATTGAAAAAACAGAGCGAGTAAATGAACAAATTGAGCACTCCGTATATGTTGTAAAAGAAGAACAGAAATTTGCACTCCTTAAAGATATTACGACTGTTGAAAATCCAGATAGTTGCATCATTTTTTGCCGAACAAAGGATAATGTCGATCAATTGGTCGATTTACTGGACGACGAAGGATATACCGTTGATAAGATTCATGGTGGCATGGAGCAGAATGAGCGCTTTGACGTGATGAATGATTTCAAACGAGGAGATTTCCGATACTTAATCGCTACTGACGTCGCAGCGCGTGGAATTGATATTGACCGCATAACACATGTAATCAATTATGATATGCCTCTTGAAAATGAAAGTTATGTACACCGCACAGGTCGTACAGGGAGAGCTGGTCAAGTCGGGAAAGCAATCACACTAGTGACGCCTTTTGAAGATAAATTCCTTGCTTCAGTTGAAAAATATATTGGTTTTGACATTCCTAAAAAAGATGCCCCATCTAAAGAACTAGTGGTGAGAGCTAAAGCTGCCTTTTTACAAAAATTAAAAGAACAGCCAGAACTTAAGATTGATAAAAAAGAGCAATTAAATGAAGACATTACAAAATTGTATTTTAATGGTGGGAAGAAAAAGAAAATCCGCGCCGTAGATTTTGTTGGAACGATTGCAAAACTTAATGGAGTAACCGCTCAAGATATCGGAATCATTACGATTCAAGATAATGTCTCATATGTGGAAATATTAAATGGCAAAGGTCCATTAGTGCTTAAACAAATGAGAGATACAACGATCAAAGGAAAATTATTAAAAGTTCACATCGCACATAAATAATATTATTATGTAAACTAAATATGTTTTTTCTATGACGAGCATGTAAAATTAAAGAAACGCAATTACCTATTTGGTAATTACGTCAGGTTGTAGACAAAAGGGGTTCGGAATGGTCACATTTCGAACCCTTTTTACTTTTTACTTTTTCTTCGCTATGAAGCGATTTCTCTATGTCGAAGACCTTTCCGAGGTCATTATGTATACTGTTTTTGGGACTTGCTATGTCCAGTTGGCAAGTTTTTTTAAATTCATGGCAGCGAAAGTAAGCATCTCCTGCATCGACAATTTTTTAAATCCCCTTAACGTTGTCCAACGCATGCCATGCTTTTCTTTTCCATTTGTGAATACCCGCTCAATTGTTTCTCTACGTTTCGCTTAAATGGGTTTTACATCTTCATGGTGTAGAAGATGATCAACTTCTTCAAGAGGTGCCTGCTAAATATGAATTGAGTGAACTCCCGAAGGTATATTGAATGAATGCTAATTTAATTAAGATAACAGGATCAATGGTTGGTTGGTCGACCTACTTCTGAATACATATCTTCTACCAATTATTAAATAAAGCCTGTTTTCGTAAATAATGTTGATATTGTTCAAATACCGTATATTATAATGAAAGAACATATATACGGGGTGGTTCCTAAATGTGGAAAGATGTTTACGAAAATTACTTTGAGTTACCTGACGAAGAAAAAGAGCTATTCATTAAAGCTATTGAACGGGATAAGGCTGCGAACAAATCAGATATAGTCAAACTAATTTGCAATATTCGTGAAACTCGATTTAGCGAAGGACTTGGATGTGTTCATTGTGGTTCAACAGCAGTGGTTCGGCACGGAAAGTATCGTGGTCGCCAACGCTATAAATGCAAGGATTGTTTCAAGACATTCAACGATATGACTAACTCCCCAATTGGAGGAACGCATAAACCTCATTTGTGGCTTAGTTATATTGAGTTGATGGTTGAAGGATACACGCTTCCAAAAATTGCGAACCGGCTTAAAATACATATTTCTACTGCTTTCTATTGGAGGCATAAAGTATTAAATGCTGTCCGCTCAATCGGTGACAGTGTTCTTCAAGGTGTCATTGAAAGTGATGGAACATATCTAATTGAGAGTATGAAGGGTAGTCGTCATAGAACTCACAGAAAGTCTCGTAAACGTGGTGGAGTCGCTCCTGAACGCGGGATAAGTAAAAGTCAGGTAAGTATTCTTGTTGCAATGGATAGGAATGGAAACATCATTAGTCGTAAAAATGGAATTGGGAGAACAACTGCCTTTGAAATAGAAAGTGTTCTAGGGGAATACATCGAGCCTTCTAGTATCTTGTGTACCGACACAGCAACCAATTATAAGAAGTTTGCTAAGTTAAAGAAAATTCCACACGAGACAATTAACGCAAGTAAAGGCATCTATGTAAAGAAGCACATCTACCACATCCAGCACGTTAATAGTTATCATAACCAGTTAAAACAGTGGCTAAATAGATTTCAAGGTGTATCAACTCGATGGTTAGATAATTATTTGTATTGGTTCCGTTTTCTCCAACTCAACAAGGAGTTGCCATATGAAGAGCAAATCACATCTTTGTTGTTAGGGTGTTGCAAAAAATCTAATTACACGACCGTGGAGGAACTTAGAGCGGCTTAATTCATCACGTCATCAAAGTGTTAATATATAAGGTCTAGGATAAAAAATAACAGTTCCGTTTAAGTAAAAAACGAAACTGTTATTAGATATGTCATTATCTTCTTTTGTTGAATAAGACAAAACTACATACTAATGTTTTTGTTTCGTCCTCTCTTAATACGGTTAACGGTAAGGAAACTTAATAAGAGTAGTACAACATAGATGAATGCGTAGAAGCTCGGGGTTATTAGAGTAGATAAAGTATCTGAAATAGATAACTCTAAAAAGACAGCTAACCCTTTACCAGTTGCACCCCTTTCAATACCTGCAAATCCGCCTTCTGTAAGATAAAAAAATGCCAAATTGGATAAGAAGAAACCTAGAATAACAATTAGGAGTGCATATAATTTTGAGGTCTTAAAGAAAAGTCCCAATACAATTCCTATAAGCAAAGAGAACGCAGGATACCAAAAAAGCAACACTTCAAAAGATGTCATTCCACCAACTCCTTTTTGAATTTTCTAAATAATTATACCGAATATATGAATAACGTACATCTATATTTTAACATAAAATTCCATTAAATCCTTTTTTAATGTCAAAACCCACAATATTTTAGAAAACAGGCTAAATAAAAGAGAAATCAAGCGCAGACTTAATTTTGCGGACAAGGTGGTTCACGGGTACAAGTTGGTCTAAAGCAATCATTTCAATTTAATCTCGTTGAATGAAATACTGTTTTGAAAGCATTATAGTCACCTCAAGCAATACGTTTAAAAAAGGAAAGGAATCGGTTAAACGGATGGTGAAAGCCCCGCAGACCTTTAGGTCGAGGAGATTGAGGCATTCGTCCGCAGGAAAGGGCTCTGATTCCAAATGATTCGTCATTCTTTAAGTTTAAATGAAAAAAGACTGTAGACAAACTCAAAATTAATGAGTTTGTCTACAGTCTGACGCAATTACCTAATTGGCAATTGCGTATTCTTAGGTTAAATTTGGAACTAGAAATTGAACGAATTTAGGTTTTACATGAATTTCAATAGGTGTTTGCATATAAATTTCACCGTCGGTATCCACTCGCTTGGGTTCATCCGTTCGAATCACAATGTGTTGCCCTGAATAGTGTGTTACATGGGAAAGGTTATCCGGGATGATATGGGGCTGAGCAAGTGAAAACCACTCACGAATCGCAAGCATCGTAGATGATTGAATTATTAAAACGTCTAGGACCCCATCACTTGGATCGATAATCTCTAAAGGAAAGCGGTGAGTCCCAACAGACTTCCCATTCATCACAAGTACCATCACAGCTTCTTCGTGATATGAAATTCCATCAATTTCGAGGTGAACAGGGAAAGGCTCATTTTGTTTAAATGTTTGAAAAGCACTCATGAAATAACTTAGTTTCCCATATTTTTCTTTTAATTCAGGATTGATATTTTCAGAAGCCTCAGTAATTAAGCCAATTCCAGCAAAATTCATAAATAAACCTTCATTAATCTGAGCGATATCAAATTTTTGAACTAAACCATTTGCAATTTCATTTGCAGCCTCCTGCAGTGAAGGTGAAATTCCCAAGGTCCGTGCAAAATCGTTACAGGTGCCACCTGGAAGTAACCCAATAATCGGGAAGTTCTCCACATGTTCTAACACTTGGACTGCTGTATGCAATGTACCGTCTCCCCCCATAAGAAACAACACATCTGCACCTGCCGCATCTATACATGCTTGTTTAAACTCTTCAACAGACAATGTTTGGACAATGGTTAGTTTATGACAGTGTGTTGCTAAAACTGGTGCGACAAGTGATAAAGATTGTTCAGCGGATTCTTGCCCTGCTTGTCCATTGAATAAGAGAACACCTTGTTCAAATCTAGGCATCTTTTCACCTCTTTTTGATTTATACTATTGTTAGAACTGTTTGAATTTACTATATCATATTTTATAAGGGGTGTAAGAAATGACAAGTCCAAATTATGTGTATACCACGTATATCGGTACATCCGTTGAACGAGTATGGGAAGCACTAACGAAAAGTGAACATACAGAAGTTTATTTTTTTGGTCGAAAAGTTCAGTCAACTTGGCAAGTTGGAGATGAAGTTAGGTTTATAAAAGAAAATGATGAGTTGGATGTAACAGGCGAATTGTTAGAGTTCACTTTGTTTGAAAATATCACCTATACTTGGACCGCACCAAGCGACACGACGCAACGTGACCAACCTATGATTGTTTCTTTCGCATTAACTCAACTTGAAGACACCATCAAACTGACATTGATGCATTCCAATCTAGTAGATTCAGATATTATGGAGGAATCCAATACATTCTATGGACTAAATAATGGGTGGCCAGCAATATTAAGTAATTTAAAAAGTTATTTAGAGACTGGAAAACCCCTCAAAGCAATACATGTTTAGCTTAGAGAAAATCTAACTAGACTATTTAAATCTCATTTTAAGAAGATGAAAAGATCTAATGTAAAATAGCGTCACAATATGCGCTCTGTTATACTTGATAGGAAGTAAAATCGTTGTCTTTTTAAAGATAGCGATTTTTTCTGTTGAAAAGGAGTTTTCGTATGACCGATTTTTTTGAAAGACAAGCGAAACGTTTCAATGTTCGCTTAAATGATGTACAACAAAAAGCTGTTCAACAAACAGAAGGCCCACTTCTTTTATTAGCGTGTCCTGGCTCAGGGAAAACTACTACACTAATTATGAGAATAGGCTATTTAATAGAAGAAAAAGGTGTTTCAGCACAACGGATAAAGGCAATTACATTTAGTCGCGCTGCGGCAAATGACATGAAATCTCGATATGAACAGTTCTTCCCTTTATTAGATCAAGTAGATTTCTCGACGATCCATAGTATGGCATTTTCAATCACTTCTCGCTATTTAAGTAGCCAAGGAATTGGTTTCACGATGATAGAAGGCCATGCCAAGACAAATGCGCCTACAAAATCACACATTCTAAAAGACTTATATAAACAAGTGATGAAAGAAGACTGCTCAGACGATCAATTACAAGAAATGACTCACTTTATCAGTTTTCTTAAAAATAATATGGTTCCTCAAGCAGAATGGAATCAAGCTTCTCTTCCCAATAAAGAAGCTGTGAAAATTACCATTCAATATGAAGCGATGAAGACGCAAAACCCGTCCCATATATGGCTTGATTTTGATGATTTGCTCCTTCTTGCGCATGAAGCTTTATTAGTAAACAAAAAGATGTATGCATCTATTACAAACTTATATGATTACGTTTTAACAGATGAGAGTCAAGATACTTCACGTCTTCAACATGCGATTATTGAACAACTAGCTGCCCGTCATCAAAATATTTGTGTGGTTGCAGATGATGACCAAACAATTTATTCTTGGCGTGCTGCAGATCCAACGTATTTACTTAATTTTAAAGATACTTATCCAAACGCAACGATTCTAAAGATGGAGCAAAACTACCGCTCATCACCAAATATTGTTTCTGTCGCGAATCAATTAATTAAAAGAAATACGAAGCGGTATCCAAAAGAAATGTTTACAGAAAACAGCAAGAGTCATGACATTGAACTAAAACAGTTACATGATGATCAAGCGCAAATGAGGTATGTCATTTATGGCTTACTTGATTTAAAAGAAACGGCAAGTGCGGCCATTTTATTTCGAAATAATGCGAGTGCGATTCTATATATTAGCGAGCTTGAAAGAAGAGGTATTCCATTTTACATGAAAGACGTCGATCAACGATTTTTTTCCCATTGGGTTGTTGAAGATATTTTAAATTTCATGCGATTAAGTTTTAATTTAGAACGTAAAGATATATTCTTAAAGATTGCCCGGAAATTTAATTTGTATTTATCAAATGATCAAATCCGAAAGTTCGAATCCATTGAAGAAA
>JBFGKX010000035.1:0-15049 GCA_041576455.1 Paenisporosarcina sp.
CCCATATGGCTCGCTTCTTTTGCTGAGTCCATATTGGCTCCAATGAAAATGAATTCCCAATGATGTCTGTTTTCTTGTTGCTTGATTCGTTGTTTCACTTTTTCATAGGTAAATTCCCGACTTGCATTTTCCATTCCATCTGTTGTGATAACAAAAATGACTTTACTTGGTTTAAGTGCTTCTGTTGTATTCGATAGGCGATGGTCAACTGTTGAGATGGTCTTTCCAATGGCATCTAATAGAGCCGTCGTGCCTCTGACAAAATAGTCGTCATGGGTCAATTTTGCGCCAGCAGCATCGATGCCGTTCCATAGAACTTCATATTGGTCATCAAATAAGACAGTTGTAAGTAATACTCTTCCATCGAGTTGACATTGCTTTTCAATAAACGCATTAAAACCTCCGATAGTATCACTTTCAAGTCCTGACATGGAACCACTTCGATCGAGTAAAAAAATAATTTCTGTTACCTGTTCATTCAAAGTCATCATCCTCTTTCATTTGTTGGTAAGATTAGCATATCGAGATTTCAAAACGATTTGGTCGCCTGTAAAGCGACATTTAAGGAGATGAATCTTATGCTTAATAAACGAGTTCTTCATGAAATACAGGAATACATAGAAAGTCACTTGAATCTTCCAATGATGGGAATAAGTGAAGAACCTTTATTGCGTGAGCAGGTGTTACAGTCTGATATGATAGCGGTGGATTTAGAGGATTTTATAAAAGCCCATCGCAAACCTACATTAAACCGAGTATTGTTTCATTTCATTGATCAAGCAGGGGTAAGTGATACGGAAGTTTACAAGAAGGCTGGTATTGATCGGAAACTGTTTTCAAAGATTCGCTCTAACCCTGATTATCGACCAGGAAAAAACACAACAATCGCATTGGCATTGGCTTTAAAGCTAGATAAAGAGGATACAAATACGCTTTTAAGTTCTGTAGGTTATTCCTTATCGGACAGCGATACTTTTGATTTGATCATCCAGTACTGTATCGAAAACAACATGTATGAACTTTATGCAGTTAATGAGGCATTGTACTATTTCAACCAAAAGATTCTGTAGAGAATTAATTAGTTAGTTATAAGAAGCAGGTAAATTGAAGTCTTAGCATCGATTAGTGATGCTAAGACTTTTTTCATACCCACTAAAAAATAAATAGGTATTTTAACTTAATGGGAAGTGAACCGTTGTAAAAATAAGTTAAGAAGGCGATGAATTCTAAAAAGATAAAAAAGTATAGGTAATGATAAAAGAGTGCTATTGATAGCGCTTTCAAAGTGGGGAATCAAAGCTATAATGAAGTTGTAACTCATCGGAAGATGAAAAAGAGGGGGAATGGAAATGAGTAAAGGGTTAAAAGGTACTTTTTTATCAATCGTTGTCATGATGTTGGCATTTATCGTTGCGGGGTGTAATAACGGTGGTGGCAATGCAGTGGATGTAGGGATTGTATTACCTACAAAAGACGAACCAAGATGGGTTCAAGATGAGCAAAGATTCAAAGATGCAATCGCTGAAACAGATTACACAAGTGAAATTTTATTTAGCCAAGGTTCTTCTGCTAAGGAAAAAGAAAACGTAGAAACGTTAATTAATAAAGGCATTAAAGTACTAATCATTTGTCCACAAGATGGTGATGCGGCAGCAGCTGCAGTTGAAGCGGCTAAAAAAGAAGGAATTACAGTTATTTCTTATGACCGTTTAATTACGAACACAGACGCAGTAGACTACTATGTGACATTCGACAGCTTAGCTGTTGGAGCAGCACAAGCACAATACCTTGTAGACAATGTAAAAGGTTCTGATGTTCCATTGTATTTATACGCTGGAGCAGCTTCAGATAACAATGCATTTTTATTCTTTGAAGGTGCATGGAACGTACTTCAACCAAAAATCGCTGATGGCACATTCAAAATTGCTAACTCAAGTGAAGCTGAAGCTTTAAAAGACACGGGCGATCTTTCACGTGATCAATTAAGCAGCATTATCGGTCAAATCACAACAAACTGGGATGCAAACGAATCGAAAAACAAAGCTCAAACTCATTTAACAGCTGTAAAAGATGATGCAAAAGGCGATGTAGCCATTCTTGCACCAAATGATGGAACAGCTCGATCAATCGCGGATGTATTTGGATCAGACAGTGCGATTTCAAGTTTCTTAGTAACTGGTCAAGATGCTGAAAAAGCTTCTATTCAATACATTATTGATGACAAACAATCAATGACGGTCTTTAAAGATGTACGTACCCTAGTTAAAGATGCAATGGGTATGGCAGTTCAAGTGTTAGATGGCGAAACACCTGAAACAACTGGCTCATACAACAACGGAAGTGTAGATGTTAAAGCTAAACAAACAGACGTAATTGTCGTGAATAAAGAGAATGTTAAATCAGAATTAGTTGACTCAAAATACTATGAAGCAAGTGAATTTACAGGACTAGAATAAGAATCTTAAATAGGTAGAATGGGAAATAGTGATAGATGCTTCTATCACTATTTCGCCATTGTACTAGTTGTTTGGGTATGGGGGCGATCAAATGAATGAGTATATATTAGAAATGAATGAGATCACCAAGGAGTTTTCTGGATTCAAAGCGCTCTCAGATGTTAATTTCAAAGTAAACAAGGGTGAAATTCACTGTTTAATCGGTGAAAATGGTGCTGGAAAGTCTACGCTGATGAAAGTTTTAAGTGGCGTTTATCCTTATGGAACTTATGATGGTGACATCGTATTTGAAGGTGATATTCAACAATTTAATAAAATCAATGACAGTGTTAAAACTGGCATTGCTATTATCTATCAAGAGCTTGCCTTATTCCCGGATCTTACCGTATATGAAAATATATTTGCAGGTAATGAAGTCAAACGTGGCCCGTTCATTGACTGGAATCAGACAATTGTTGAGGCCAATCGAATGCTACAAAAAGTAAAATTAAATGTAACACCTGAGACATTGATTAAAGATTTAAGTGTGGGGAAACAGCAACTAGTTGAAATTGCTAAAGCATTGAGTAAAGAAGTGAAGTTACTTATTTTAGATGAACCAACTGCAGCACTTAATGAGGATGATAGTGAAAACCTCTTAGAGGTATTGAAAGAACTGAAAAATCAAGGAATCAGCAGCATTATGATTTCACATAAATTAAAAGAAGTCATTTCGATTGCAGATAAAGCAACGGTGCTACGAGATGGTCGAACGATCTGTACACTTGACGCTTCTAAAGGTGAAATTTCGGAAAGTACAATTATAAAGAACATGGTTGGACGAGAAATCGATGACATTTATCCAAAGAGAATGAACAAAACATTTGGTGAAAATGTACTGGAATTATCGAATTGGTCAGCAACTGATGTTCAACTAGGTCGCAAAGTGGTTAAAGATGTGAATCTTCACGTGAAAAAAGGTGAAATTATTGGTATTGCCGGACTAATGGGCTCCGGTCGTACTGAATTAGCATTGAGTATTTTCGGGAATCCAAAGTCTTATAAATTACAAGGGAATTTAGTGGTTCATGGAGAATCGAGAACCATTAAACATCCGAGAGACGCCATTAAAGCTGGAATCGCTTATGTAACGGAAGATCGCAAAGGGGACGGATTGTTTTTAATACAAGATATTAAGAACAATGTGTCGGCTGCCAATATGCAGGGGATTTCGAATAAGGGGATAATTAATCCGAATGAAGAAGTAAAAATTGCAACGGAATATAAAGACTCTCTAAATATTAAAGCGAGTTCTTTGGAACAAGTTGTAGGGAATTTAAGTGGTGGGAATCAACAGAAAGTGTCGATTGGCAAATGGTTGTTTGCTGGACCAAAGATTTTAATTTTGGATGAACCGACACGCGGAATAGACGTGGGAGCAAAGTTTGAGATTTATACTATCATGAATCAACTCATTCATGAGGGGATGAGTATTATTATGATTTCATCAGAGCTTGGCGAAGTATTAGGAATGAGCGACCGCGTGTATGTCATGGCTGAGGGTGAAGTCAAAGGCGAGTTGTCAATCGACGAAGCTACTCAAGAAACGATTATGCAACTTGCGACGCAATAGGAGGTAAACCAATGAACTTTTTTAATGAAGCCAAAATGCTAGTTAAATTAAATATTCGTGACTACGGCATGTACATTGCCTTATTTGTAATTATGTTAACCTTCTCTGTCATGACGGATGGGTTGTTTATGTCTTCCCGCAATATTAGTAATCTACTAGATTCAGCAGGATACATCGCCGTACTGGCTGTCGGGATGACACTTGTGATTGTCATACGGCATATTGATTTATCAGTCGGTTTTGCGGCAGGATTTTTAGGAGCAATCGCTGCAATTCTCCTTACACAGATGGGGCTGCCTATTTATGTAACCATTCCGATCATTTTACTACTAGGAATTGTCGTGGGCATGTTTAATGGGTTTTTTGTTGCCACCATTGGCATTCCATCATTTGTGGCTACATTAGCAGGAATGCTTATATTCCGTGGAGCGCTATTACAAGTCACAGAAAAAACTGGAACCATTATCATTAAGGACGATAACTTTAATGCAATTGGAAATGGATTTATTCCTTCCCTCCTTGAGGTTAATGGCTTGCACCTGCTCTCATTAATCGTTGGAGTACTAGGGGTTTTGTTATACATCTATAGTGAAATATCGACACGAAAAAGCAAACTTGCATATGGTTTTGATGTTGTTTCCAAAGAAATTTTTATGCTGAAAATGCTTCTTGTTTCCACGATCATTGGGTATATTACATGGATTTTAGCCGGGTATAATGGCTTCTCGTGGACAATGGTCATCATGTTACTTGTTGTGGTTGTTTATCATTTCTTAACGACTAAGACAGTCATCGGTAGACATATTTATGCTGTTGGTAGCAATCCAGAAGCTGCCCATCTTAGTGGAATCAATGTGAAAAAGATTACATACATCGTATTTGGATCAATGGGAATGTTAGCTGCACTTTCTGGCATACTGTTCACCTCAAGACTTCAATCAGCTACTACGACAGCGGGTACATTATTCGAGCTAGACGCAATTGCAGCTGCTTATGTTGGTGGAGTCTCCTCTGCAGGTGGAGTTGGAAAAGTAACGGGAGCCATTATTGGAGCCATTGTTATGGCCTCCTTGTCTAGTGGGATGAATTTGCTCGGGGTCGGAATTTCCTACCAGTATATGATTCGTGGGGGCGTCTTGGCAGGAGCGGTCGTCTTTGATGTCATGACACGAAAACAAAGAGGGTAGACCTCCGGCGAAAGCTAGATGGTCTGTTCTGCTCTATCTGAATGAAAAAAAGGGACATTCATCAAATGATGATGTCCCTTTTTTGATGGAAATCATGAGATATAAAATCTTTTTATCAAATTCTAACGGCGTACTAGCGATTTAAATCTTGGTCATCCACTATTTTTCTATTTCCGGATTACGCCATAAGTAACACTTAACTTTTACTATATGTAACTCATTACAATTAGTTACATATGCACACTCATATCATGATTAAGTTGCCTTTATGGATAAACCACCATGGATTTTATTTTGAAGATGGCGATTACTCCCTTCCAAAAATAGTAAGAATACACCTAATAGTATTGAAGAATTATAGGTAGGTGGTAAGATGAAAAGAGATTATTATAGGGAAAAGGAGTTACTTCTCTTGCGAAAACTCATCATAATGATTCTATGCTTTAATTGCTTGATTCTTAGTTATTTTACATTTGTGGCAGCAAAAAAGGCATTTCATTCGGATTTCCAATTGCCAAAAACTACAACTTCAAATACAGAGCAATATCGACTTGTTCTGATTACCCAAGAACTTGACACGCCATTTTGGGACAAGGTTAGCAAAGGCGCAATTGAACAAGCGCAAAAGGAAAGGGCAATCCTTGAAGTCTGGGGAAGCTATGGCCATAATCAAGATGATTTTTTGAAAAAAATTGAAATTGCCATACATTCCAAAGTTGATGGAGTCATCGTTCAAGGACTGGATTCAGATGAATTCAAAAGTTTGACGAAAGTAAAAGCAGCATCTTCTGGGATTCCGATTATTACAGTAGCAAATGACGTCCCAATGACGGAAAGCCTTAGAAAAACGTATGTTGGTTCTGATCAGTATTTGGCTGGAAAGATGCTTGCTGAGCATTTGCTATCGGATATGGGGTCAAAAGGAAAAATTATCATTCTAGGTGACAGTAAACAAGAGTATTATCAAGAGCAGCGACTTCAAGGAATAATTGAAGTGTTGAAGGAGTACCCGAACGTCCAATCATTATATAAAGAAACAACTGAAACGAAGGAGCAAGTGCTGGCAACGACACGTAATTTAATGAATCAGTGGCCGGATGTCGACGCTTTTATTGCTGTTAATGCGAATAATGCAGGAGCCATGATCCAGGAAATTGGCAAGCGCTCTCAAGTTGAGCCGTATCATATTTATTCCTTTGATGACGGTCCTGAAACACTATCATTGCTAAAACAAGGGAAAATTGACGGGATGCTTGAGCAGTCTCCTCAATTGATGGGAGAGCGCAGTGTGAATCTGCTCATGAAATGGCTAAAGAATGAAACCGTTCCTCTCGATATGAATGGGTATCTTACTCATATTCGAATTGTGAAAGCAATAGATATACGATGAACACAATTCAAAAAAAAATATGGATGCTTGCCACGGTTGTTCTATTTATCATGGTATCAATTTGGTTAACCCTTACTTATTACAATCAAAAAACGCAAAATCAATATAATGAAATTTTACAGCGGTACTTAAGTATGAATGAAGTCACTAGTGCAAGCCAACTTGTGATTATGAATTTAAATAACTATCTACTTAATCCGTCCCTCTCAAATCTAGAACAGATTCATGGGAGTCAAGAGAAAATTAGGCAGGCAAAATACGAAGTGTACAATTTGATGAATACAGAAAATGAGTTTGCTCTGACTAACTATATCCATTTAATCGATAGTTTCATCGAAACGACGGATCGGTCGCTAATGTTTCAGACGGCAAAAGAAATTGAATCCTCAGCACTCGCGTTTTCAGAAGCAACTCGAATCTCAAAGTATATTTCCGAAATGACGCTTATTTTAATTGATTCCGAGCTAAAAACATATGATCGTTTCTATCGAGGAATCATTCAACAGTCGATTGAAATAAAAAAGCTAGGGATTTGGTTGCTTCTATTAATCACCAGCTTGCTTCTCTTACTTACGTATTGGTTCTCATTAACAATTACGAGACCCATCCACCAACTTACGAAGGCAGCCAATGAACTATCGAAGGGTCGATTTAATTTGGAAATAAAGGTTGAGTCAAATGATGAGATTTCTTTCCTCGCAAAAACATTCAATCATATGCGAATCAACATAAACAATTTAATATCTGAAATTCAACAAAAGGCCCAGCTTGAACATGAACTTCAGCAGAACAAGCTTTTGTTGCAGGAAAGTCAGTTGCGCAGTCTGCAAAGTCAAATTAATCCACATTTTTTATTTAACACACTCAATACACTATCAAAGAAAGCTTATCTAGAAGGCGCTGAAGAAACGAGCGATTTACTTGTAAGTGTTGCTGGGTTATTGAGGTATAATTTAAAACGTTTAGACAGATCTGTAACCTTATTCGAAGAAGTCATAGTTTTGAAACAATATATGGAGATTCAAAAAGCAAGGTTCACAGACCGTCTAGAGTTTCATATGGAGATAGACGAGTCTTGTTTGCAATTGCAGATTCCTGGTCTTACCTTGCAACCGATTGTTGAAAATGCCGTGATTCATGGAATTGAGCCAAAGGAAGATGGGGGGAGCATTTGGTTCAGAGTCCACGATGAACGTGAACGAGTGATCATCGAAATTGAAGATGATGGGATGGGCATATCAGAGCAAAGGATCAGTGAAATTTTAGAAGAACATCTTCAAGAAATGGATGGTCAAACAACTGGAATCGGATTTAGTAACGTCCTCAAACGTTTGCGTTTATACTATGGCTCAAAAGATGTTATTCAAATTGATAGCATGGAAGGCCAAGGGACAAAAGTTGTGTTGAAAATACCCAAAAGCAAGGAGAATCGAGAAAAATGATAAAGCTCCTAATCGTAGATGACGAACCAATTGAGCGAGAAGGAATGCAAGCAATTTTGCAGAAAGCTTATCCAAAGCTCGAGATTAAACAAGCAAATAACGGGAAAATTGCTGTTCAGATGGCCGGTGAGTTTAAACCAGATCTAATTTTAATGGATATAATGATGCCAGGGATGAATGGTCTTGAAGCCATCGCTCAGATCAGTTCAGTCCACCCCAACATCCGATTCGTGATGGTAACAGCTTTTGATACATTTGATTATGCACGGCAAGCAATTAAGCTGGGGGTAAAAGATTATTTACTGAAACCTAGCAAAGCCAGTGAAATTGTAGCGACGGTTGGAAAAGTATTGGATCAGAGCGAAATAGAAAAGACTTCAGCTACAACAAGTAGGTTTCAACAGAAAGCTATGCAAACAGCGCTGACTCTGGTTGAAACCGATGTCGTGACCCAATTATTATTTGATCATGTTCATGAAGTGCATATCGACATGTTGGTTGAGATGTTGGATATTCGCTCAACGAACGAAAAATTTGTCATGGTTCTAATGCTTCCTGCAGGGTCAGATCAATTTTATTCCACAATTAAAGAAAAAGTAAGGGAAACTGGAAGTGGGTGGGTAGGGGCTTTATGTGGTCGTCAACTTCCCATTATTATGTTTCGAGAGAATGATCGGTCATTCCGTTCACAAGCAATACACCTCGCAAATGAGATACTCTCAATTGTAAAGGATTCGGATTTACACGATCAATGGCATATTGGAGTTGGAAACGTATGTGGTTCATTGGATCAAATTAGGCAATCCTACCAAGAATCTTTAATTGCGACAATGGATACAACTCGCGCTGTTAAATACCGTTTTTATGCAGATGTACCAGCCATGCGTGCTGTAAAAGATGAAAAAGTTACAAAACAAGATGAAAATCAATTTCTTGATCAAATCCGTCTCGGTCAATGGGAGAGTGTTGGTTCACATGTGATGGATTTAATTCTTTACTGGGAGAACGAAGGGGCCAATTTGTTGCAGACTCAACAACGATTGTTAGAAATGCTTTGGATTTCAATACGTGCTATGAACGAACTAGGTATTGAAACAAATCCACCTTTCTATTCCTTCCAAGCACAAGATTATCGTCAGCTTCGAGCAGAGACCGTTCACTTATTTGAGCAACTGAGAAAATCCTATGTAGAGCACTATGATCAAGTAGAAGTAGATAAAATTCATCAAATCAAACAATATATAAAGAAACATTCACATGAAGATATTTCTTTGGACACATTAGGAAGAAAAGTGGATTTGAGTCCGATTTATATTAGTAAAATGTTCAAGGAGAAGCTCGGGATTAATTATATCGATTTCTTAACTGAATGTCGGATTGAAAAAGCTAAAAAACTACTTAGCGATCCCGAGAAAAGCTTAAAGGAAATCACATTTGAGATTGGTTATCACGAACCAAATTATTTCAGCAAGGTCTTTAAAAAGATGTGTGGAGTTTCGCCAAATGATTATCGGAAAGTTCTGTTGGGTAAAAAAGACCAGTAAATAATTGCACTTAATCGTATAGGAGAGAAGCCTATGGGACAGATATGGAATAGAGTTAGACTTATTATACTGGTATTTGTTCTCTTATTTAGCATGTCGGCTTGTGCCAATGAGAAGGACAAAATCAATAATATGGAGGAGACAACTGCATCCAAAACGTCGCAAAAAGATGAGTCTGAGAAGGAACCAATTAAAATTGGTTTTTCAATGGATACATTACTAGAGGAGCGGTGGCAAAAAGACAGGGATTTGTTCAAAAAGGCAGTAGAAGCATTGGGGGCAGAGGTAGAAATACTAGCAGCGAACGGTGATGATGCCTTGCAAATTGCTCAAGCAGAAACCCTTATTAGCCATGGTATCGATCTCCTGGTTGTAGTCCCCCATAACGCAGAGGCTACTGCTGCTATCGTTCATAAAGCACATGTGGCAGGAATAAAAGTTATTGCTTACGATCGTTTAATTAAAAATGCGGATGTTGATTTATATGTGTCTTTTGATAATGAGCTAGTAGGAGAAATGCAAGCGAATGCACTAACCAAATTGGTGCCAAAAGGGAACTATGTGTATATCGGGGGAGCTATGACCGACAATAATGCGCACTTGTTTAAAAAAGGCGTATTTAACGTGCTTCAGTCATTCATTGATAAAGGTGATATTAAAATTGTATATGACCAATGGACGAAGGATTGGACACCTACAAATGCATTCGCCAATATGGAAACGGCATTAAAAGTCAATGGTCATCAAATTGACGCAGTCATTGCTGCTAATGATGCAACAGCTGGAGGGGTAATCCAGGCATTAAAGGCACAGGGACTTGCTGGAAAAGTTCTCGTTGCAGGACAAGACGCAGAATTGGCAGCTGCACAACGCATTGTTGAAGGGACTCAAAGCATGACCGTGTATAAACCAATACAAACGTTAACTGACACAGCGGCAAAACTTGCAGTCAATTTAGCCAAAGGGGAAAAAATCAATACATATCAAAAAGTGAACAATGGGAAAATTGAAGTTCCATCTGTTCTTCTCACCCCAATAGCAGTTGATGAAACTAATATCGATAAAACAATTATTGCAGACGGCTTTCATTCAAAAGAGGATGTTTATCAGGAGTTTAAAAAGTAAATGACTTAAATTAATTAACCGCTATGGGAAACCCATATGCGGTTTTTTTGCGGAGAACTTAGTTAAAATGAACGAATGTCTTATAATTCAATCAAGATTAATGGTGATAGGAATTAGGAGACAACTTCGGCATGGGTCGTTTGCTTGAAGATTAAAATTTTATTTAGAATGAAACAATGGCCGAAATCAACTATTCAACCACTGTTTTTGAATAGAGAGATAAGATTCAGTAATTCCCAATCAGAATTGAATGTTTATGATTGGAAATTAACAAATACTTATCTTCCGGTCTTCCCCTATACGCCTTAATAACTATCCCCCCTACTACCTTGTATGTTTTCTAATACTACTGAATAAGTGTTTATGGCAATTGTAGTTGGAATAAACAGAAAATTAATAGATGATGAGGATAGATTAACTAATAACGGATAGGAAAAGGGGATTTCATATGAGTAAGAAGAAAGTTTTTTCCGTATTGAGTACCGCAGCTTTAGCAAGTTCATTGTTTATTCCAATGAGTTCAAACGCAATGATGGTAACTGGCCCTATCGTTGAAACGAGTGTAGTGAATACCGTTTCACATGAGCACTTATATGATGTGCGAAATGTGTTAAGTGGGGTAATTCCGACACAAGCACAATTACTAGCAACGAACCAATTAATTAAGTCTATTGGAAGCGGTGTGAAAGTTCAGTGGAACACCATGTTCGGCACACCTTCATCCATTATGAAAGCAAAAGGTTATTTAACTGAACCAAAAAGTGGAGATGCTGAAACAATCGCTCGTCAATGGTTGAAAAATAATGCAGAGGTATTTGGATTAACTGCGAAAGATATTGATTCTTTGCAAGTCACGCGGAACTACAAAATGCCTGGCACGGAACTTCAACCGGTTACTTTCCAACAGTCCTTTGATGGCATCCAATCCATCTTTGGTGGACGTGTCATCGTTGCTGTGAACAAAACAGGCCAAATCTTATCGGTAACAGGCAACATGACAAAAGCAAAAGATTTTAAAAATGAATACGCTTTAACTGCAACTGAGGCATTAAATAAAGTAGTTGCTTTAGAATCACCAGGTTCTACTTACACGGCGAATTTAGAAGGCCAAAAAAATGGTTGGGATGTGTTTGACGGAGCGAATGTGTTGCCGACCAAACAATATGTGAAAAAGGCTGTTTTTGCAAAAGGGAATGAAATTGTCCCTGTATATCGTGTGCTACATATTGCTGAACTTGAAAAAGGTTCAGAAGTCATTATTGATGCGAAAACTGGGGAACGCCTATATGAACGTTCACTTGCTCAGCATCTGAATTCAGAAGGGTCTGTATTTGAGAACTTCCCGGGGGCTAAAGCTGGTGGAACTCAAACGACTAAATCGTTTAAAGGAGATCCAGCTGCATCACCAAATGGTTGGTTATACCCAAATAGTGAGGTAGGCGTCACAACATTAGGGAATAATGTCAATACATTTGCGAACTGGAGTAACTTCTTAGTGCCAGCTGACCAAGCGGTTCGTCCAGTTAGCCCATTAGGTCAATTTAATTATCCATTCACGAATTCATGGCAAAAAACGAAGGGACAAATTGCTCCTCCTTCGTATGCTATTGATGTGAACAGTGCTGCAACCAACTTATTTTACCATCATAATTTATTCCATGATTACTTCTATAAACTTGGCTGGGTTGAAGGTGCTGGGAATCTTCAAACAACCAATTACGGCAAGGGTGGTGCAGAGGGTGATGCTATCATGGGGTTGGTTCAAGCCGGAGCTGTATCTGGTGGAGAGCCAACCTATACCGGACGTGATAATGCGTACATGTTAACACTTCCAGACGGCTTGCCTGCATGGAGTGGCATGTTCTTATGGGAACCTATTGAAGGTGCTTTTGAAGGTGCTTATGCAGATGGAGATTATGATGCAGGAATTATTTATCATGAATATTCTCATGCCCTTTCGAATCGATTAGTAGCAGGGGGAGAAGCACTTGGAAGTCACCAAGCTGGATCAATGGGAGAAGCTTGGGGAGATTGGTTCGCCATGCATTACCTCATTAAGAACGGACTTCAAGAAAAAGCGGTAGTAGGCGCGTATGTAACGGATAATCAAGAACGAGGTATTCGAAGCTGGGCATTAGAAGATAGTCCGCTACAATATGGAGATGTTGGTTTTGACGTAGGTGGTCCTGAAGTTCACTCAGATGGTGAAATTTGGGCGGCTATTCTTTGGGAAGTTAGAGACAAACTCCTCTCATCTTTAGGTAAAGTAGAAGGCGAAAAAGTTGTTGAACAATTAGTGATTGATGCAATGCCTATCTCTGCTCCAAATCCTTCAATGGTAGATATGAGAGACGCCATGATTACAGCAGATACTGAAAGATATGGTGGTAAACACTATGATTTATTATGGTCAGCATTTGCAAAACGTGGGTTAGGTGAAGGTGCTAGCTCAAAAGGTGGTAATGATACGGATCCAGTACCTGCTTACAATCATCCAGCTCAAGAACTAAATGGTTTATTTGCAGGCAAAATCATTAATGCAGCTACAAAGAAACCTGTGGAAAATGTACGTATTATTGTCGGAGAATTTGAAGCGAGAACTAGCCCTGTTGTCACATCATCAGAAGATGGTAAATTTAGCTTGCCAATGGTAGCTGGAACATATGACATAACCATTCAAGCGAGAGGTTTTGGTTCACGTACGATTAAAGGAGTTGAAGTGCAAGCAGGTTCAAATAAAGCGCAAAAACTTACTTTAGAGCCAAACTTGGCTTCTTCATTTAACGGTGCAACAATTGCTAGCGTGTCTAGTGAATCTGATAGCAACCAAGTGAAAATGGCGATTGATGATACAGCAGCAAGTGTTTACGCATCCGAAAAAGAAGAAAATGGCTTTACAGGAGCAGAATTTGTTGTAGATTTAGCAAAAGATGAGCCCGTAAAAGTGTCAACAATCAATATTAGTGCGTTTAAAGACATTTCTAAAGGTCGATTCGCGACCATTAACGATTTTAATGTATTATCTTCTATAGATGGCGAAACATGGACAGAAATTGTGGATAGCAAATTTAATACACAAATCCCAAGACCTGCAGCACCAGATTTAAACTATAAAGAGTATGAGTTGGCAAATACAATCGAAGCGAAATACTTAAAACTTGTTGTGAAAAATGCTCAAAATAATAAATCTGGATATGTACAAGTAGCAGAACTACAAGCATTTGGACCAGGGAAAACGAAGATTGAGCCACTTATTATGGAACCGGAAGCACCGTTTGTTGCAAGCGGAACCGTTTCGGTGGGGAATGCTGGAACTGGTATTGGAGCTCTAGCGGGTGTCGGTGCCACATTAGCAGTAACAGAAAATGAGTTTGTCTCAACGCAAAACCCTAATCCGTCTACTCAAGGTTTAGATGGATATGTTATCAGCTTGCCAAAAGCTTATGGAGATGGAATCCATACATTTAACTTAAGTGGCTCCGCAGACAGTGATTATGACTATGACGTGTTCTTCTACAATAAGAACTTTGAAGTGATTGGTTCTGTAGCTACTTCAGGAGCAGATGAAGCGGGAGTCATTCCTGGTGGCACAGCATATGTGTATGTAGGCCTTTACACTGGAGTAGACGTACCCTTTACGTTTACAGCAGTAAGTCCGTACTAAGATTTCTAAAACTTTAGGTCCTCTACTCCAATATTTTTGGGGGAGAGGGCCTGTTTTTATAAGAAGATTTTTAGGGATTTCAATATATTACTTAGCCATAAATTGTCATATCAATTTGTGTGAAAATGGTTAAAGAGCAACATGCCAAGAATTGATAATTGAAAAAAAGTGAGCGTTCAAAGGATTCATCATTTTTTGAGGTTGATGAAAAGTGGACCTTTAAAAGGAATTAGATGAAATGATTCGATTAAAAGTTACACTAAAAATATGAAAAAAGTAAATCGATTGTAAACTTTAACGTAATTCCCGTAAAGATTCCTACAGTTTAATAACTTTCCCCAAAAGGCAGAGTTCCTCCAGTATACTATTTTCCGAAGGATCAAATAGAGAGTTTGATTGTTCTAGATAAAGAATTAAATAAGGAGGGATCTCTATTGAAGAACATAAAAATGTCGTTAATTTCTACATTAACTCTATTTTTTGTCATTGGAAATTCGAGTAGTTTTGCAGAAGTAAATACCGATCCGACTTTAATCAATCAAGATTTTTTAGTGGTGGGACATCGAGGGGTAAGTGGAGTAGCACCTGAACATACACTAGCAGCTTATGACTTGGTGAAAGAACAAAAA
>JBFGKX010000036.1:0-14832 GCA_041576455.1 Paenisporosarcina sp.
CACAATGTGCTCACCTAGTTCAGCATCGCTTGGCACTGATTTTTTTGCACCTTTGCCATACACTAGTTCATTTGTTGAAACATCACTATATCCGAATTCACGAGATAAAACTGCCACATCATCTGTTGTTATCCCTGGGTTTACAATATATGCGGCTAAAACAAAATCAAATTCGACACCCGCTAGGAGTACATCTTTTCGGCGAAATGCAGCTAATGCAGCTTTCGAATCGACTAATCTTTTTTTCTTCGTATGGTCTGCTAACCATTCACGGAATGGCATAGAAGCAAAAGCATCCTCAACTTTAATAAAATACGCTTTATGATCATCAACGAGAGCTACACCCAGCATATCCGATGTATGATACTGTTCATCATATAATTCTAAATGAAGTGCCATTTCATCCGACAAATGTTCTTCACTAATTTCTGCCAACTGTGTAAACGTGATGTCAGCCTGTGCTTCTTCCACTTGAGTATATGTCGTTTTATCTAATAAAGATTTAAAAGCTAGCTCTTTCCAAATTCCAATTACTTCTTCCATGTTTGGACCTTTGTACGATAAATCATCGAGTTGAATTGTAATTGGTGCATCAGTTTCAATCGTAGCGAGCACTTTACTCATTTTCGCTTGTTCTTCATTTGCTACCAGTTTTTCTTTAAGTTTCACGCCACTGACTCGCTCTAAACCTTCGTATACTCCATCTACCGAATGATGTTCCAGCAGTAATTTTATGGCAGTCTTTTCACCAACACCTGGTACACCTGGAATGTTATCAGAGGCATCTCCCATTAACCCTTTCATATCAATAATTTGTTGAGGGGTTAATCCGTACTTTTCTTGGATGTGTGCAGGTGTGTATTTTTCCATGTCAGTAATGCCTTTTCGTGTAATGTAAACAGTTGTCGCTTCAGAAGCTAACTGCGTTAAATCCTTATCGCCTGAAACAATAATGACTTCTTGTCCTTTTGCCTCTGCTTGTTTACATAACGTGCCAATAATATCGTCTGCTTCGTACATAGGTAACTCATATTGAGGAATTTGATATGCACTAAGCAACTTTCGAATGTACGGAAATTGTTCTGACAGCTCGGGCGGAGTCTTTTGACGGCCTCCTTTATATTCTCCAAATGTCGTATGACGGAAAGTCGTTTTTCCCGCATCAAATGCAACGAGCATATGAGAAGGCTGTTCATCATCTAAGATTTTTTGTAGCATCATGGTAAACCCATATACAGAATTCGTGTGAACTCCATGTTCATTTGTTAACAACGGAAGGGCAAAAAATGCCCGATACGCTAAACTATTGCCATCTAATAACAAAACTTTGTCTTTACTCAAAAGTTTTTCACTCCTCTGCGCTAATAAAAACGTCATCTTCCATCATCTTACCATGTCGGCAAGATGAAAGGAAAATGACGCCCTTATGTAATGATGGTCTTTAAAAGTATTTGTCCATTCGAAGTTAATTAGTGCTATACGGAAGAAAATTTTCAACTATTAAATTCTTTGAAACGTGTAAAAATGACTCTTGATCGTTTTAACTTTATTCTAAGTACCCTGACAGGATTCTTGCATATGGTGAATTCGAAGGCAAGATAATCATCGTATCTTCCCCAATGGTCTTTTTATACGATTCCAATGTTCGATAAAGTGAATAGAACTCGGGATCCTTAGAGAATGATTGATTATAGATTTTCGCAGCTTCCGATTCACCTTCTGCTGTGATAATTGATGCCTCTTTTTGAGCAATCGCAACCATTTCTTGTACTTTTCGGTCTGTTGAAGCTTCAATTTTACGTTTGTCTGCATCGCCTTCGGATAAGTACTTTTGTGCAATGGATTGCCTTTCGGAAATCATGCGGGTAAACACAGATTGTTCATTCTCAGGAGGCAGATCAGTTCGTTTCATTCGAACATCAACTACTTCTACTCCGTAATTATCTTTATTTAATAATTCATTTACTCTTGCTGTTACACGATCATTCAAACTACCTCTTGATGTATCTTCATCATTGATAATTTCATCATAGTTTAATTGGCCAAGTTCAGTACGTACTACAGAGTAAATAAATTCTTCCATTCGTGCTTCGGCGTTTAGTAATGTTCCCGCATTCGAGATCATCGCTTTTGGATCTTTAATTCTCCAAACTGAGTAATTATCAATAATGATACGTTTTTTATCCTTCGTATTAATTTCGGCTTCAGATACGTTATAAGTCATTTGATATCGTGGAAGAGAAGTGACGATTTGTAAAAATGGAACCTTTATATATAATCCAGGTTCAAATCGAATATTTACAACCTCTCCAAATTGACGTACAACACGGTACTCATTTTCTTTCACTACATACGTATTTGCTAACAAGATAACTATAAGCGCAAAAATGATTGTTAAATTGATGATTAATTTCATGTTTTTCTTTAAATTTATAGGTTCACGCGTTTTCGGTACTTGTTTATTTTTGTTGAAATGAGCATTAAATCGCTGTTCTAAATTATCAAAAGGATTTTGGTTATTTTGGTCCATTAGTTTCCGCCCCCTTGATCTGTTTTCACTGGAGGAATTTGTGATGATTGTTGGAGCGGTAAATATTTCACAGTATCTCCGGTATCATTCATAATATAGATTTGTGCATTCGGTAAAACTGACTCCAGCGTTTCAATGACAAGTCGCTGCCTCGTAATCTCTTGATTATTTCGATATTCTGCATAAAGTTTATTAAATACGGCTACTTCTCCTCTTGCTTGTTCAATTCGAGCTGTACGTTGTCCTTCAGCTCTTGATTTAATAGCAGCGATTTCACCAATAGCTTCGCTTTCTTTTTGGTTTTGGTATTTTCTCGCTTCATTTGTTTTCGTGTTTTTCGTTTCACGTGCATCTGTTACAGCAGTAAAAGCTGAGCGTACTTCTTTATTTGGCAATTCCACATCTTGCAGTTTTACACCCAAAATCGAAATGCCAATATCATATTTTTCAATCAGAGTAGCAAGTAAATCTCTTGTTTGTGCTTCAATATCTGCTTTTCCAGAAGTTAATGCTTCATCAATTAGAGAGCTACCAATGATCGACCGAATAGAAGCTGAAGTGGCATCATGTAAGATTTCTTGTGGAGCTTCTGCATTAAATAAATATTTTCCTGGATCTGTAATTTTCCATTGTACAACTAAATCTGTTAATACAATATTCTCATCGCCTGTAATCATTTTTGTTTCATTATCGTACGAAACAATTTCACCTTCTGCCGATTGTTTATAGCCAAATTGTAGGCTAAATGTTTCTTTTGATAATATCTCGACCTTTTGCATTGGCCATGGCAATTTAAAATGTAAGCCTGAATCTAAAATTGGTTCTTCTGCTTTGCCAAACGTAATTAAAACAGCTTGTTCCGATTCATCAACAGTGTACCAAGACGTAACGACTGAAATCAGGACTATAACTCCTACGATCGTCAAACTGATTGTCGTTAATAAACGTTTCATGCTCATTTATGTATCCCCCTTCTCTCTCTACTTGTTATTACGATTAACTCCATATTAAGTTTCAAGTATTTATTTTTCTATAATCAATCATCTATGAAAGGACTTGAAAGATAGCTGATTACATCATACGAAAAAGAGAGTCTTCTATTAAAGACTCTCTTTTTCGCGGTATTAGGGGGTTTCATAGTTAGCTTATCAAAGTACTATGAATTCCCTATGAAGAATTTGTTAAGAACTTGTTAAGTTGCTTGATTTTTAGGAATTAAGATTTTAAATTCTGTCCCTATTCCAGGTACACTTTCAACAAAAATACGTCCATGATGTGCCTCTATTAAATGCTTAACAATGGCAAGTCCTAGACCAGTTCCACCTGAGTTACGGCTTCTTGCGCGATCTACTCGATAAAACCGTTCAAAAATACGCGGGATTTCTTTTGCATCCATTCCAATTCCTTCATCACGAATAACAATGATTCCATGTGTATCACTTTCATGTAGCGACACATAAAGTGATGTTTTCTCGGGAGAATACGTAATTGCATTGGTTAATAAATTCATGACTACTTGAATTAGCCGATTCATGTCTCCATCTACGAATACATCTCGCTCAATGTTTGAGACACAATTCATGTCTTTTTCAATCAAACGTGGTTTTGTCATTTCAGCTGCGCGTTTAATAATTTCACGTAAATTAGTTTTTGCAAACTCAACAGAAAAACCATGTTGTTCTATTTTTGAGAGTTCTAACAAATCTTGAATTAACATCTGCAATCGATTGCTCTCCGTATAAATGATGTTTAAAAAAGAATGTAAGGTTTTTTCGTCATTCATCGCTCCATCAATCAAGGTTTCAGAGAACCCTTTAATGGACGTAATTGGTGTGCGGAGTTCATGAGATACATTGGCGACAAAATCTTTTCGGATTTGCTCTAATCTTAATAAATCTGAAATATCATGCATCACGATTACAACACCTAACCAGCGCCCATTTTCTCCTATGACTGGCGCACCGTACACATCCATATGGCGAATCTTTTGGTGCATTTCAAAAGCCAACTGTTTCCGTGAAGAGGCTTCCATTAAAAAGACATATTCAATAAACTTCTTTAGCTCTTCTGGTAATTTAACACTTTTAAAAAGGTTGTCTTGCACTTCATGCACCTTAAATTTAAATTGATCGACAAATGACTTATTAACAATGCTAATTTGACCATCACGGTCAATCATCATTAAGGCACTCCCCATATTTTCAATAAGTGTTTTTAAGCGTTCTTTTTCCATTTCTCTAATTTTTGACAATTCTTGTAAATTTCTAGCCAAAATATTAATAGAGGTACTCAGTTGCGCAGTGCTTAAAGATGCGTCTTCATACGTGCGTGCGCGATAATTACCTTTTGCCAGTTCGATTGCAACTTCCGTTACATTGTCAATCGGTTGTGCATATCTTTTGGTCAATCGGTAAATTAAAATAGTAGTTAGGACAAACGCTCCAACTAAGACAATGAATAACACTTTCCATAGTTGTCGTCGAGTCTCAAAAAAATTGTTTCCTGAATTATCATTTGAAAGCACTCTTACAATTTCATTTTTTTGAGTATCGGATAATGTGATTGAATTCTGTTCGACAATCGAAGAAATTTCTTCTACTTTTACGACTGCATTTGAACGCACTGATTCTTCTACGTACACGGGAAAAAGCTGGCTTAATACAACCCCTAAGCCAGTTAAAATCGCACCTATTAATAACGTATAGGCAATGACTAGTTTTCCTTGAAGCGACTTCATACTTCTTTTGGCTCCTCAAATTTATAGCCAAGACCCCGAATGGTTTTAATAAATATGGGTTTGCGGCTATTTTCTTCGATTTTGTCACGTAAATGGCTAATATGTACATCCACAATTCGTGTATCTCCAGCAAAATCATAATTCCAAACAGCACTTAACAATTGATCCCGCGTAAGCACACGATTTTTATGTTCCATTAAATAAACGAGAAGCTCAAACTCTTTTGGCGTAAATTCTAGTGATTCATTTCCTAAGAATACTTCAAACCGATCTGGATATACACGTAATGATCCAAATTCAAAAAGTTGGTCTTGTCCTTGTGCCATACTTTCTTCGGGTGGTGTAGCTACTCTTCTTAAAACCGCTTTAATACGAGCGGTCACTTCTCTCGGGCTAAATGGTTTCGTCATGTAATCATCCGCACCCAACTCAAGCCCTAACACTTTATCAAACTCATCATCTTTAGCTGTTAACATAATGATGGGTGTATTAATTTTTTTCATCCTCAACGCTTTACATACTTCCATGCCATCCATTTTAGGTAGCATTAAGTCCAGTACAATTAAGTCCGGCTTTTTTTCTAAAACTGCATGAAATCCAGCTTCCCCATCATATGCAGTTTCAACAATAAAACCTGCTTGCTCTAAATTATACTGAAGTAGTGTGACAATTGAACTTTCATCATCCACTACTAGGATTTTTTTAGACATATTTTTGCCTCCACAATCGATTTAAAACCCCCATCTTAAACCGAAAATTACCTTTTTAAAAATTTTCCATAGCTTGAGATGTTAATTTATTTTCTAATCGAGGCGGGATTGAAGTTATTTTCCCTTCTATTACGGTCTCGCCTTGTTCATTTGTTGCGGTCACTTCGATTTCCACCAAGTTCTTTTCGATATTTACGGCTATGACTTGAAGGAGAAAATCAATCGTTGCATAATGATAAACAGGTTTTGGGAATTTCAAGGATTGTTCAAGGATGTGTGATCCTGGTCCTGGCAAGTATTTTGAAATAGCCGATGTCACAATTCCCGTTAGCATAATGGAAGGAACAATCGGTTTTTCATAGACCGTTTGTGAAGCAAAATCATGTTGAATGTATAAAGGATTCCCGTCATTGGTTAAGCCCAAATATAAAAGTAAATCTTTGTCTTCAATTTTCTCCGTCAGTTTTAGTTTTTCACCAACTGACATCTCTTCAACTCTTCGTCCAAGTTTGCGTTTTTTGCCAAGTAGCATCAAATATCCCCCTTTGAGAATGTTCTACTTTTATAGTATCAATAAGTACAAAAAAAATCGAGCAGGGCTTCCTGCTCGATTTAAGTGAATTATGCTAAAATCTCCATTACTTTTCGTACAGATGTAGCTGATTTGTCCAACTCAGCTTTTTCATCTTCTGTTAACTCAAGTTCGATAATTTTCTCAATTCCACCTGCTCCAAGAATTGTAGGCACACCAAGGTAAATACCATTTAAACCATATTCCCCTTCAAGGTATGCAATGGATGGCAATACACGACGTTGATCTTTTAAGATGGCTTCTGCCATTTCTACTAAAGAAGCAGCTGGTGCATAATATGCTGAACCGTTTCCTAACAGATTCACAATTTCTGCCCCACCTTTACGTGTGCGATCAACGATTTCAGCTAAACGCTCTTGAGAAATGAGTGCTTCTAGAGGAATACCGCCAGCGTATGAATAACGGACTAGAGGTACCATATCATCACCATGTCCACCAAGAACAAACCCTGTAATATCTTTAACCGATAAGTTTAATTCTTGAGCAACGAATGTGCGGAAACGAGCGGAATCAAGTACGCCAGATTGACCGATAACGCGCTCTTTTGGAAAACCTGATTCTTTAAACACCGTAAACGTCATTGCATCTACTGGATTCGTTAGCACGATAATTGTTGTGTTTGGAGAGTGCTTAACAATTTCACCTGTAACAATCTTCATTACTTTTTGATTTGTTTGAACCAAATCATCGCGACTCATTCCAGGCTTACGCGCGATTCCAGCAGTAATGATTACAAGGTCTGAATCTACCGTATCTTGGTAATTAGATGTACCTGAGATATTAGCATCAAATCCTTGTATTGGACCGGCTTCTAGCATATCTAATGCTTTTCCTTTGGTCGGGTTTTCCATTTGTGGAATATCGACTAAAACAACGTCACCCAATTCTTTTTGAGCAAGTAAAAAAGCTGTCGTCGCTCCTGTAAAACCAGAACCAATTACTGAAATCTTTTTACGTTTCATCGTCATCTGAAAACACTCCCTTAGGTCAAATTAAAGAGGGCCTAAGCCCTCTCATTTTAAATTTATTCAAGTAAATTCTAAAGACAAAGTGGATAGGAAGCAAAAAGATTTTTGGTGTAGTTGATTCTATTAAAGGTTTTTAATTAATTCGTTAGCAAACTCAGAACATTTCACTTCTGTAGCACCATCCATTAAACGAGCGAAGTCATAAGTAACAACTTTAGAAGAAATTGTTTTCTCCATCGAATCCATTACTAATTTAGCCGCTTCATTCCAACCAAGGTGTTCAAGCATTAAAACTCCAGAAAGAATAACTGATGATGGGTTCACTTTATCTAAACCAGCATATTTTGGAGCTGTACCATGAGTTGCTTCAAAGATAGCATGTCCAGTTAAATAATTAATATTAGCACCTGGAGCAATCCCGATTCCACCAACTTGTGCAGCAAGCGCATCCGAAATGTAGTCTCCGTTTAAGTTCATTGTAGCTACAACATCAAATTCACTTGGACGTGTTAAAATTTGTTGTAAGAAAATATCAGCAATTGAATCTTTCACTAAAATTTTGCCTGCAGCTAATGCATCCGCTTGAGCTTTATCTGCCGCTTCAGTACCTTGTTCAGCTTTGATTTGATCGTATTGATTCCAAGTGAAAGTTTTATCAGCAAATTCCTGCTCTGCCACTTCGTATCCCCAAGTTTTGAAAGCACCTTCTGTAAACTTCATGATGTTTCCTTTGTGAACCAACGTTAATGATTCGCGGCCTTCTTTAATGATGTAGTTAATCGCAGCACGTACTAAACGTTTTGTTCCTTCTTCAGAGATTGGCTTAATGCCGATACCAGAAGTTTCTGGGAAACGAATATTTTTTGTACCCATTTCATTTTGCAAGAATTCGATCATTTTTTTCGCTTCATCTGAACCTTTTGCAAATTCAATTCCAGCATAAATATCTTCTGTATTTTCACGGAAAATAACCATGTCCGTATCTTCAGGACGCTTAACTGGTGAAGGAACTCCATCAAAATAGCGAACTGGACGAACACAAGTGTATAAATCCAACTCTTGACGTAATGCAACATTTAAAGAACGAATCCCTCCACCAACTGGTGTTGTTAAAGGTCCTTTGATGGCGATCAAGTATTCACGAATAACGTTTAACGTTTCTTCTGGTAGCCATTCACCCGTTTGGTCAAATGCTTTTTGTCCAGCTAAAACTTCTTTCCAAACGATTGATTTTTCTCCGTTAAATGCTTTTTCAACTGCCGCTTCTAATACGCGTGCAGAAGCTGCCCAAATATCAGGACCAATTCCGTCGCCTTCAATATAAGGAATAATTGGGTTATTTGGAACATTTAGTACACCGTTTTCAACTGAAATTTTTCCACCGTTTGTCATAAGTAATTTCCTCCTAAATGCATAATCATAGGGCTTATACTTTTACAAAAGTATAGCCCTATTAATTTGATAGTTTAATTTAACGCTCGTTAACTGCTACATATTTTTGCATACCAGGTCCAATGTATTCTGCACGTGGACGAATTAAGCGATTATTAGAATATTGTTCTAAAATGTGCGCTAACCATCCAGAAACGCGAGATACTGCAAAGATTGGTGTAAATAAATCATGGTCTATGTTTAGTGAATGATAAACAGATGCAGAGTAGAAATCTACGTTTGGTGGTAGATTCTTTTGACCTGTTACGATGTCATCAATTTTAATAGACATTTCGTACCATTTTTCTTCTCCACGTAGTTTCGTTAACTTTTGAGACATGTCTCGCAAGTGTTTTGCACGTGGGTCTCCTTTGCGATAAACGCGATGGCCGAATCCCATAATTTTTTCTTTATTATCTAACTTCTCATTGATGTAAGCATCAACATTATCTACTGATTCAATTTCCATCAACATTTTCATTACTTGCTCATTTGCCCCACCATGAAGAGGACCTTTTAATGCTCCAAGAGCAGCAACTACACCAGAGTATACATCAGATAATGTTGCTACACATACACGAGCAGTGAATGTAGATGCATTTAATTCGTGATCAGCATGTAATACTAATGCTTTGTTAAATGCTTCTTCCTCAATTGATTCAGGTACTTCACCATTCATCATATATAAGAAATTCGCTGCAAAACTTAAATCAGTTTTTGGAGCGACCGGTTCTTGTCCTTTACGCACGCGAGCAAACGCAGTAACTAATGTAGACATTTTTGCTTGAAGCTGAATCGCTTTCATATAGTTCGCTTCTTCAGACATATCTTCTGCTTTTTCATCATACAATCCAAGCATAGATACTGCAGTACGAAGTGCAGTCATCGGATGAACTTGATCAATTGGATACGTTTTAAAATGGTTTAATACCTCTTGAGGTACAGCCATATTATCCGCTAATTGTTGTTTCAGTTCAGCTAATTCATCTGATTTAGGCAATCGTTGATGCCATAGCAAGTAGATTACTTCTTCAAAGCTTGCATGCTCTGCTAAATCGTCAATATCATAACCAACGTATGTAAGTGTATCATCAATAATTGAACTGATAGCTGATTGTGTTGCTACCACTCCTTCAAGACCTTTTGTTGATGTCATAAAGTAATCTCTCCTTCTTCTCGATAATATCAGCATTCCACAAAAAAAGTGCAGAATGATGGCTCATCTGCTCTTATGAACCTTTTATTTAATCGCTTACATTGCCATTATAATCAATTTTGTCTTCTTTGTGAATGAAAACGATTGATTTTTGAAAAATTTCGCTAAAATCATCATATTCTTTCGTGAAGCAGAAATAATCTGACTTTTCGATACTGTCGCTTAGAATACTTTAAAAGCACGAAACGTGGAGGAATTGCTGTGTATGAAAATGTAATCGACTTTCTTAAAAAATGGGTACCCGTTTTAATTATTATCCTATTATCATGGCTCGTTTATCCTATTACATTAGCTATATTAATCGCTTACTTTTTTTATCCACTAGTTCATTGGTTGCATAAAGTTGGACGACTGCCCAAATGGATAACCGTGTTGATTTTTGAATGTACTTTGCTAGCATCTGTCATATTTGGTGCAACTTTAGTCGTTAAAGAAATTTTTGAAATTGTCTACCCTCTACATACTCATTTAAATGAAGTGAAAATAATTCTTCAAGAAAATCAAGCTAATTGGCAAACAGTAATTGAGGCATTTGCTATGGTTAGCGAAAGTTTTTTCAAGACTATCAGTTCTTTTCTTCAACATCTTCCTGCGCAATTTATAGAAACTTTTGTGTTTTTAATCGGATTGTTTTTTGCCTTACTTGAATCTTTAAGGAAATCTCGTACTTGGTTTTTTGGATACATTCCTTCCACACCACGAAAAACCATAAAACCACTATTTGCTAGTGCAACTGACCTGCTAGAAAAGTTTGTGAAAGTAGAAATTCATTTATTTCTAATGACCTTTGCTCAACTTACGGTTGGATTTTATTTTCTTCACTTCTCTTCGCCAATAGGACTTGCTTTTTTAATTTCGTTTGCTGATTTACTGCCCTTTATTGGGACAGGCATTATTCTAATCCCAATGGCAGCTTTTTTCATTTTAACGAAACAAACGACCCTTGGGATTATCATTGTCTTGCTTTATGCATTTATTTTGTTAACACGACAGTTATTGGAATCGGTTTTATGGGCCAGTACCATGCATATCAGGTCTGTTCACGTTTTTTTCATTAGTGCTAGTTCCTTATTGTTGTTTGGTGTACCCGGAATTTTACTCAGTCCTTTTTTATTATTAGCCGCTGTTCACTTAAGGAACCATCATTGGTTTACATCACAATAATTTGTCCTTTTTTCATTTTTGTGCGAATCCATTTGAAAACGATTGGCTTGAACATTTCTCTAGTAGGATCAAATAAAAATAAAAAACCAAATAAATCTGTGATTAATCCGGGAGATAGTAATAATAGACCTCCTGCAAAAATGAACAATGCATTCACAACGGCATCTCCAGGAGCTTGAAGATTTTTCATTTGTATCTGCACATTTCGAATTGCTTTTAATCCTTGTTTTTTTGCTAAATAAGCGCCTAAAATTCCAGTTCCAAGAATAAGTAGAATGGTTGTTTTTAGACCGAATGCATCTCCAAACCATAATAAAACGCCAATTTCTGCTACAGGTACTACGATTAATGTTAATACCAACCACTTCATTTTCAACATCTCCTAAAAAAATGGCCTCAACACTAGTGCGTTGAGGCATTTTGTATTTACTCTAATATCTTATCGTTAACTTGACGCCTTAAAAAGCACGTTTATCAACGTCAGGAGCATATGAACACGCTTTTAAAACTGTATGATTATAACACACTTGCATGTCCTTGATAGATAACCCCAGACTCAGCATCCATCGTAACATCCTGACCATTGCCAATTATGTTTGTCGCGTTTTTCACGCCAACAATTACCGGAATTCCAAGACTTAAACCGACAACTGCTGCATGACTAGTCAGACCACCTTCTTCAGTAATCAGTCCAGCACATTTTTCAATTGCAGGCATCATGTCACGATCAGAACCAATCGTCACAATAATTGCATCTGTTGTATCAACATTTAACAATTCTTCTGCATTTTTAGCCACTACAACTTGTCCAAATGCAACTAATTTACCAATACCTTGACCTTTCGCCGCAATATCACCAATCATATGAACTTTCATAAGATTGGTTGTTCCTGCTTCACCTACTGGAACACCCGCGGTAATAATAACTAAGTCTCCATGTTTTACGTAATTATGTTTTAAACTTTCTTCAACTGAAAGTTCTAAGAGCTCATCCGTTGACCCAACTTTAGGTCCTACGATTGGATATACACCCCAAACAAGTGACAATTTACGTGATGGTCTCTCTGTTGATGTGACAGCAATAATTGGTGCGCCTTGACGATATTTCGAAATCATCTTAGCTGTATGGCCACTTTCAGTTGGCGCAATAATTGCTTTAGCTCTTAAATTAATCGAAGTATGCGCAACCGCTTGACCAATGGCATCCGTCATATTCACTTCTTTGCTTTTACTTTTCGCCGAAACGATTGCACGGTAGTTAAGTGCATCTTCAGTTCTGATTGCAATTTTATCCATAGTTTTTACCGACTCGATTGGATACATACCTGCTGCTGTTTCACCAGATAACATAATCGCATCCGTACCATCAAAAATAGCGTTTGCGACATCACTTGCCTCTGCACGAGTAGGACGCGGATTGCGTTGCATAGAATCTAACATCTGTGTTGCGGTAATTACAGGTTTTCCTGCTTCATTACATTTACCGATTAAACTTTTCTGAACTAATGGTACTTCTTCAGCAGGAATTTCTACACCTAAATCTCCACGAGCAACCATTAAGCCATCCGAAACTCGAATGATTTCATCGATATTATCGACACCTTCTTGGTTTTCGATTTTCGGAATAATTTGAATGTACTCTCCATTATTTTTTTCGAGTAATTCACGAATTTCCATTACATCTTTCGCACGACGAACAAAAGAAGCAGCGATAAAATCTACGTCTTGTTGAATGCCAAATAAAATATCTTCAGCGTCTTTATCCGTGATACCTGGGAGTTGTACAGAAACACCTGGTACATTAACTCCTTTTTTATTTTTTAATGTACCAGCATTATTAACAATGGTATGGATTAGACCAGATGACTGATCGATACGAGATACTTCAAGTTCAATTAACCCATCATCTAATAAAATAATAGATCCTTCACGAACGTCTTCAATAAGACGCTCATATGTGATAGAGAACATTTCTTTGGTTCCTAACACTTCCTTCATAGATATTGCTAGTTCTTGACCTGATTCTAATTCAATTGCATCATTTTGCATTTGGTGCGTACGAATTTCAGGACCTTTCGTATCTAATAGGATGCCGACGATTTTACCTGTTTTCTTGGAAGCTTCACGTATGCGTTTAATACGCTCTCCATGTTCTTCATGATTCCCATGAGAAAAGTTTAACCGAGCAACGTTCATTCCTGCTTCAATTAATTGCTCTAACATCTCTGGTGATTCACTAGCTGGACCGATTGTACATACAATTTTTGTTTTTCTCATTATAATATCCTCTCCATTACACTAAATGGCTAATTCTTTTGATAATTTATACATTGATAAATCTGCGTGATGCTTTCCTTCGAAAGCTTCTATCATTGAATAGTCTACCACTTGATGATTGCGGATGCCAATGGCAAGACCTCCATGACCCTCCAATAACTGCTCAACTGCTCTTGCTCCAAAAAGGCTAGCTAACACGCGATCACGAGCGGTTGGAGAGCCACCTCTTTGAATATGACCAAGCACGGAGACTCGTGTTTCGATATTTGCATGTTCTTTTAATAAATCCGCGAATTCATTCCCATTCATGACGCCTTCTGACACAATAATAATGCTGTGTTTTTTGCCACGTTCATGACCACTTTGAAGACGGTCTAATATTTCTTGTATATTAAAGGCCTCTTCTGGGATGACAATTGTTTCAGCTCCACCTGCTAAACCTGCCCACAAAGCCAAGTCTCCTGCATCTCGGCCCATTACCTCAATTATAAACGTTCGTTCATGTGAAGTGGCTGTATCCCTAATTTTATCGATTGCTTCAATCACCGTATTGAGAGCTGTATCAAAGCCGATAGTATAATCCGTACCAGGAATATCATTATCAATCGTGCCAGGCACTCCTATACAGGGGAATCCTTTAGACGTTAAAGCCATTGCCCCTCGATAAGAGCCATCTCCACCAATTACAACTAATCCTTCTATGCCGAACTTCTTCATTTGATTAATAGCTTTTTGTTGTCCTTCATCCGTCATAAACTCAAGACATCTGGCTGAATGTAATTTAGTTCCCCCACGTTGGATAATATCGCCCACAGAACCTAAATCAAGCTGTTCAATTTTTCCATCTATCAGCCCTTGGTACCCATTATAGATTCCCATTACTTCAAGATCATGATAAATTCCTTTTCTTACTACTGCTCGCAAGGCTGCATTCATACCTGGTGCATCGCCACCACTCGTTAAGACACCGATTCTTTTCAAGTAAGAGTTCCTCCTTCACCTAAACATATACCCACATTACCATGTTTGAATACCAACTGTCAGCGATGAAAATAATGATGCGATCACCGCATCCTCACAACTAGTTAAAAAAGTACTAATTACTAGTGAAGTATAAAAATTTGCATTCAAATCGTTACACACTCTCGAGAAAAAGGATGGTTGGTTATTTCTTTCGCTTTCCGCGGACGAAACGCTAGTCTCCTCG
>JBFGKX010000037.1:0-14831 GCA_041576455.1 Paenisporosarcina sp.
CTTATTTGCTGGTATTTTATTACCATTACTCGTTGAATTCGGGTTGATGGAGTTTGTTGGGACATTAGTCAATAAGTTTATGCGTCCTGTCTTCACTCTGCCAGGCCGTTCATCAATTGACTGTATGGCCTCTTGGATGGGGGCTGCACCAGTTGGTGTATTAGTAACGATGAAGCAATATGACGAAGGTTATTATACAAAGCGTGAAGCTTCAGTTATTGCTACAACATTCTCGATAGCTTCTGTAGCCTTTAGTCTTGTTGTCGCAAATGTTGTCGGGATTGGACATTTATTCGTTCCTTTCTACATCGCAGTATCAGTTGCATGTTTAGTCGCAGCAGTTATTATGCCGCGTATTCCTCCCTTATCTCGAAAACCTGATACGTATTACGAGCCAGTTGGAAAACAAATTGACGATACGATTCCTGAAGGAGTATCCTTAGTAAAATGGGGCTTCCAAGAAGCACGTCGTAAAGCAAACCAAGTAAGCAGTGCGAAACATCTTGTTAAGTCAGGTGCACAAACGGTATTAGATATTTGGTTGGGGTTGATTCCACTCGTTATGGCCCTTGGGACACTGGCACTTATCCTTGCTGAATATACACCATTTTTTAAAATTATTTCGTATCCGTTAATTCCAGTATTAACATTATTAGGCTTACCTGAAGCAGCTGAGGCAGCTCCAACGATTTTAGTAGGATTTGCAGATATGTTCTTACCTGCAATTCTAGGAAGCGGTCTTGAAAGTGAAGTCACAAAATTTGTCGTAGCTGGCATTTCATTAACTCAGTTAATTTACATGTCTGAAATTGGTATCTTGATTTTACGCTCAAACATTCCTGTAAAATTCTCAGAATTAGTATTAATCTTTGTTTTACGCACAATCATCACATTACCTGTCATCGTATTATTTGCGCATTTATTTGTTTCGTAAACAAAAATAGGTTAACCCTTTTATGTCTAATCCAATTAGACAAGCGGGTTAACCTTTTTCATATAGAATTGGTCAATTTCTTCGCAACCTAACAGACTTCTAAGTCCTTGTGACGTAAGTGAGATTGTAAAAAAGCTTCAGTAGAGTAAGATGACCAGTCCTCTATTTGGAACATGAATTGCACGCTTTTGGACACGTTAACAGGCACATACATATATTCCATCTACTACCTCTTTGATAAATGTTACTTTATTAAAAAACAAAACAGTGGAGTCTCAAAGTTAACCATATATACTTTGAGATTCCTCCTAAGTCGAAGCCTTTTAAGATATTTCTTGTAATTGAATCCATTGTAATTCAGGTGGGGCTTAGTGAAACTTGTCAAAACACTCCAACCATGACTTTAATAATATCAATTAGTTGAGGAAATGCACTCATCTTCAACAAGTTTGATTAGCTCTTTAAGCTGTTGGACGCTCGTTTCCAGCTGCAACGAATAATAACGTAGTGTGCCTTTATGTTCAATTTGAACGAATCGATTGTCACGTAGAATTTTTAAGTGATGGGAAATAGCCGGCCTCGATAAGGCTGATTGATCGGCGATTTCATTGACACTCAATTTTTCATGACGAGCCAAGAGCAGGATAATGTCTTGTCTAGCAGGGTCTGCAAGTGTTTGAAATAATGGAATGCATGTTCGAAATACGTCTAATGCTTGATGAGACATCTGCTACACCTCTCAGTCACAAGTTATTTATCACTAGTTACATACTTTGCAACTTTTGTAGTCATACTTCGTGGAAAGAATTTAGCCGCAACTGCGCTTGCTTTATTTGTAGTTCCTGTAATAACTACACGTTTCCCTTGATGCATCGCTTCATATCCCTGCGCTGCAACAGTAGAAGCTTTCATAGCACCTGTAAACATCTTCGTCTGTTCAACATTTGCTACAGCTCCAAAATTAGTTTTAGTGGCTCCTGGACATAATGTCGTTACGGTTACACCCGTTCCAGATAGCTCTTCCACTAAAGCCTCAGAAAAAGAGAGTACATATGCTTTCGTAGCAAAATATACGGCCATCATTGGACCCGGCAGAAATGCAGCAGTACTTGCAACATTCAATATTTTCCCTGATTTTCGAAGTTTCATTTCCGGTAAAAATGCATGCGTCAATTCCGTGAGCGCTGTAATATTTAGTTGAATCATTTCAATTTGTTTCGATACATCCAATTCATCAAACTTTCCTCGTAAGCCATATCCTGCATTATTAATTAACACATCAACTTGAAGCTGTTTGGCTCTAATTTCTTCAACTACTTCTTTAACGGCACCTGGCTTACTTAAATCTTTTGAAATAACTGTGACGGTCAATTGAGGGAAGTCTGCCTTAATTTTTACCAACTGTTCTTCATTTCTTGAAACGACAATCAGGTCATATTGATCTTTTGCTAACAAATGAGTAAATTCTAGTCCAAGTCCGCTAGTTGGTCCTGTAATTAATGCTGTTTTTTTCATCTTAAGTTCCTCCAGTTTGATTCTTTACTTTGAAACGTAAGTGTTTATATGTTTAAAGATTTAAACATATAATAGTTTGTATATATGTCTAAGTCAAACAATCGGTACTCCGGTCTTCCATAAGTAAATAGGATTTACTAAACTAACAGCCAGTACAACACCATCAAACAACCCTCAATTTAATCAAATTAGCATGAAAAGCTTCATTTTTCTATGAAGTTTGATTAAATTCTTTCTGATCAACAAACATACAATGGTTGTAAGAAAGGAAGGATTGTAATGACAGATTCCATTGATATAATGACACAATTATTGCAAATCCTGACCCCATTAATTATTGGCATTATTCTTTTTTCGAGTACCCTTTTTTCAAAATGGAGATGGCTCGTGGCGATTGTTCTTCTCGTCGGTCTGATTAGTCCGTTTATCTATTCGCTGATTGTTGAACGTTCTCCTTCAGGAATCGTTTCAGATAAGAATTATGAGTTCCCTATGTTTTTCGCTTGGGCATGTTCTGCTTTATTAGCAATCATAGGGCTATTTCGAATGTACCTCAAAATGAAAAGTCATAAAAACTAAATAAAACGACTCCCCCTTACATTGACGCGATGAATTCAACACCTTCAATCTATCCATCCTACAAAGAAAAATAAAAAATGAGCAAACGCAATATTTCTAGCGTACGCTCATTTTTATTTATATTTAACCGAGTTTCATTACATGTGTAGTCTCAGGCGTATCATGCGTTTCTTCAAATCCATTCGCACGATAAAATGCATCTGCTTTTGCAGATTCTGTTCTGCACGTAATTTTACTAAAACTTCCTTTTGCATGATCCACAAGTGCCGTAAGTAATTGAGAGCCTACACCTTGTCTACGAGCATCAGCGAGCGTGTAAAATCGCTTTAAACGTGCTTCATTTTTATTCTCTGTATAGGGATTTTGATTAATCGCACCAATTGCGACTAATTTTTCCGGACCTTCCCACACACCGTAAATAGCTTCACCATTTTTGTTAAATGTGTTCGACCCGTCTTCATAATCATTGACTAAACGAGTTAAGAAACGGTAACCTTCATCTTCACTTTCTGTTACCAACTGCGATACGTTGACCTTCTTCAAATCTTCTATTCGTTGAACTTTAAACGTCATCAGAGTTTCTCCCCTTTAGCAATCTGTTTGTACATCCTATACCTACTTATTTCGTTACGTAAACGTCTATTCCCTTTATTCTATGTAATACATATTCAGACAATTTAAAAAAATACAAAAAAGAGCGGAAAATAAACTCCACTCTTTTTGTTATTTAGATGGATAAACTTCCACGATATCTTAATTCTTCAACTGAAAATCGATTTGCTTTTCCATCTAAAATATTTTCCACATCTTGAAGTGTTTGTGCCATCAAAACGGCTTTTCCTTGTTGTCCTGTATACGCTTCTGCAACGAAAAGAGGTTGTGTGAAATATGCCTCTATTCTCTCACCCAGCTTGAATGTTTCTAACTCGGATGCAGGAATTTTCTCAATCCCATGCACTGCTACTACTGAACGTAACTCCCGGTAACGTCGAAGTACCTTTTGTGCACGTTGTCTTAAATTAAAATGACGTTGGTCCAAATCTGTTCCTTCTAATAGTGAAGAAGTAGAATAAATCGGGTGAACTGCTGGGAATTGATGTCGTGTTGCCAAGTCTGCATCTAGTTGCCACAATGTTTCAAGCGGGCCATATGGCATTTCCTCATCGACTACTTCACCGGAGAGATCAACAAGAATTGTTGTGATGTTTTGAACACGCTCATCCACTAATCTTTCTTGCAAATCAAATAGTTCACCAGAAACTACATAACTTTTGTCGGTAATGAAGATTACTTCACCATTTTGAGAAGTTAATTTTGAAAACGTTTCATCAATTGATGTCGTGACGGTGTCAGCCAATTCAGTTGTACCTTCAAGCGCTGGATAATTAGTTTTAGGGAGTAAAAATACAGTGGTGTAATCACTCTCTTTAAAACGGTGCATCAGTTCCGCTAAAATAACAATTTGCCCCATTCCAGGACGAGCCACAATTCCAGTCGTACCACCTTTTACAAGAGGTGCAAAGAAATCTAAGGTTTTAATTTGCGTTTCAATCATATTCAATTTCTCCCCTCGAAGTATTAATTCATCAACCGAACAATTAGCAAGTGTTGCGAGACCAACCAACGTACGAACTTCCGCTTTTCCTAAATCGATTTTACCTGTGCACAGATTGGATACAGTCGCAGGCCGAATTCCGATTGATTTCGCTGCTGTTGTTAAATTAGGAACTTTTCTTCTAAGTAGTGCAACATTTAATCGAATCCCATCCATATCTAACTACCCCCTCCATTACTTTATATAGTAATTTAAATTACTTTAAGATGCAACAATAATTTCATTTGAACGTAATTAATTTACTTTATAAATTAACCTTTCTCTTTAAATGGATATTATTGATTTTATGAAAAGATTCGAACTTAGAACGTGCATTGTAGTGGAGATTATCGGTCATGTTTTACAAAGACCTAAGCTTAGTTGTAATAATTTTAGATTTAGTTGTAATATGTTTAGATTTAGTTGTAAATATCATGAGTTTAGTTGTAATTTTTCATCATTTAGTTGTAATTCCAGTAAATTGAGCTCTCTTTATGGACAGTGTTAATTGAAACGAATTCAACGAATTCTAACTATAAATCGTTTAGAATGACAAAAGGGGTTCGGAATAGTCACATTCCGAACCCCTTTTGTCTTTTTCTTCGATATGAAGCGATTTCTCTTTGTCGCAGATCTTTCCAAGGGCATTATGTATCCTGTTTTTGGGACTTGCTATATCCAGTTGGCAAGTTTTTTTTAAATCTTGGCAGCAAAAGTAAGCATCTCCTGCATCAACAATTTTTTAAGTCCCCTTAACGTTGTCCACCACATGCCATGCTTTTCTTTTCCATCTGCGAATACACGCTCAATTGTTTCTTTACGTTTCGCATAAATGGGGTTTACATCTTCATGTGGTGGAAGAAGATCAACTTCTTCAAGATATGCCTGTCACATATGAATTGAGCGAATTATCGAAGGTATATTGAATAAATGCTAATTTAATTAAGTTAACAGGATCAGTGGTCGGTCGACCCACTTCTGAATACATATCTTCTCCCAATTTAATAAATATAAGAGAAATCAAGCGCAGACTCAATTTTGCGGACAGGGTGGTTCACGGGTACAAGTTGGGCTAAAGGAATCATTTCAATTTGATCTCGTTGAATGGAATTTTGTTTTGAAAGCATTATAGTCACCTCAAGCAATACTTCTAAAAAAGAAAGGAATCAGAGCCACTCCCGCGAATAATCGGATGCCGAAAGCCCCGCAGACCTTTAGGTCGAGGAGATTGAGGCGTTTGTCTGCAGGAAAGGGCTCTGATTCCGAATGATTCGTCATTCTTTAAATTTGAATGAAAAAAGACTGTAGACAAACTCAAAATTAATGAGTTTGTCTACAGTCTGAACTGTCCTTTAAAAGGACAGCTTTTACTTATTAATGTGAGAATTTTTTATCTACATTATATTTCGCTACAAATTTATTGATGGCATAGGTTTCATAAATTTCACGTTCCATTGCGTCATCAACATAAAAAATCTTAATTTTAGTTACTTCATCACGGTGATTTTTAATAGGAGAAACATTGTCTTCAAAATGTTTTTTCACACGTTGTCTGACTTTACGTGCTTTTCCTACAAATAATAGCTCATCTTCTTTATTAAAGAACATGATAATACCGCCTTTATCGCGTGCAATTTGATGGAAATCAATGAATCCATAAATTGATGGAATTTCTGGCTCGTCATTTGAACGGTCTTGTTCACGTTGAACAATCGTTATGTCTGGTTTAGGTAATTCAATTTTAATCATATTCGCTCACGTCCTCACTTCTTTAAAGTGTAATACTATCATAAATCGACTCAAAAATCTATCTGCACCCATGCCTGTCATCCTATTGAAAGTTTTAACTGATCCAGTATCGTTTAATCACATTTCCGTTATCTTCTACAAAATCCGTATCTTCAACGCCACCATTATTGCGAATGGTTTTTTCTGAACCTGTATTAATTGCATCACATACAACTAATACACGTTCTATTCCAAGCTCTTTCGTTTTTTCTAAAGCTAGCTTAAGTAACTGAGTGGCATATCCTTTTCTTCTTTCTGCTGGCCGAATTCCATACCCAATATGTCCACCCGCATTCAATAGATATTCACTTAATTCATGACGTATGTTGACTACACCGAGTATTCGATATTCTTCGTTCACAAGCCAAAACGTAGAATCTGGAACATACCCCTCTGGAAGCCCTATTCCTTTTTCCTGATTTAGTAACGTTTCAATCATCGCTTCAAAATTAGATGGATCTTTTCCGATGACCCACGGAATCATATCTTCTGCGGACGCTTTCCATTCTTCATAAAAGGATAAATACGCAGGTTGTAAAGCGAGTGTAGGTTTAACTAATTTCAGCATTTGAGGTCCCCCATACATAAATTGCTTATAAGTGAATTGAATTTACCTATATTTTAACAAAAAATAGGGGGTTGTTGTTTATTTCAAACCAATAAAAAAGCCCCTGCTAGTTTTTGCACCTAGCAGGGACTTGTCTATTCATTTCACTTAATTTCCATTTACAGCTTTTGATAAATTTATCTCATTAATATTTCGATGAGATGCATTCCAAACTGAGTTGCCATTCGATAAGATGAATGCTTGAGGAGATTGGTGCTGAACTCCTAAATCACTTTCAATTTGTTGAGACAATGGACGACTTTCAATCACTTTTACTAAGTACGCATCTAATTCAGTTTCAAAAGATGTGAATTCACGATATGCAAGAGCACTGATCGGACATGTTGTACTGTGTTTGAAAAGTAATACCGGTTTTTCATTTGATTGTTGGAGTACATTTTCCCATTCGGATGTTGAAGTTATTTCAGTATACTTTGCCATTTACTATCATCCTTTCATTTATAACGTTCCTTATTATCTCGAATTATTAACAAATACTCACGTAACTTGCTTTGGTAGCAATAAGTGACATGTAGTTCCCCGTCGGTGTTCACACGTAAATCCTCAAGAACGCAAGTAAGCTTTAAAAATTTTATTCATACGTCTTCGATTTACTCCGAAATCTGTATACCCTACTCTCGATTTCGAACGAAAATGAATTAATTGCCTTGATTCATCAAAAAAGAACTCTACATCATCTTTAAATTTAAATAATTTAGATGTCTCAACATAATGTAAGTATTCCCCTTGTTCTTCCACTAATTCGATACGTTCAAACTTTTCTAGTGTCAATTTCAAATTATGAATAGCTTTTATTGATTTATCGGTAAATGGTACGGGCTTCATATAATTACGATGGTATTCAGTTTGGGTAGATACACTATTGGGTTTGTCTTCAACAGGTTGTAATCGACCGTTTGTGATTCCTTTTTCCATTGTAATCGTCCTTCCTTTCTCTACTCAATTTTCTCTTTTTCGAGTGGAATTTGACTTGTCCCTTTATATTTTTTTACTATGAGGGGGAGTAAAATCATGACGCCATACAGCGCAATCGCAATCCAAAGGGTAGCATCCATCTCACGGAGCGAAGAGCCTATGTAATTTAAGACAAACGCACCGGGAATAATACCCAGATAGGTTGCGGCCATGTATGGTTTTAGTTTGATTGAGCTTAAGCCTAATGAGTAATTAATAGAGTCGAATGGAATTAATGGAATTAAGCGTAAATAGAGAACCACCATAAAACCATTCTTTTTAATTGATTTGTCAAATCGTTCAATTTTCTTTCCTTTAACGAATCGCTCAATTTTTTCTCGCCCTAAATATCTAGCTACTAAAAACGCTAACACCGCTCCGCTTCCAGCTCCAATAATGTCTAAGCCAGTCCCTAAAAACGGGCCAAATGTATAACCACCAAATAACGTCAATAACGTTGCAGGGAAAAAAAACAAGGGGCGGATTGTATAGGCAATGACATACAAAATCATGCCCCATATCCCTAATGCGCGTACCGCATCACTCGTAGCCTCAATATCTATATTGTCGATCACATCAAATGCATATAAAATAATCATACATGCGATAGCAAATCCAATGAATACAATAATTTTTCGCCATTCTCGCCAAAATTTTCGCATGTTCATTTGGTTAAACCTCGTATAGATACATATGACTTTAATAACGCTTGAACAATTGGTCTCTCAAGCGTACGGGACATATACTCATTTGCCATTTGTTGTAATATTTGAGCATGTGTTGGATACGGAACCGTCATACTAGACCAGGTCGTTATCGGTTTTTTGATTCTTTTCGTATATGCTACTAACTGCATGAGGTCACTGATGTTTGGTCCTACAGCTTGAGCGGTAACAACATAGCCTTTCTTATCAATTCCAACATGAATGACGACGTCCTCCATGTTTTCGGTTTTGTAACGATCGATATCCTTCGAAGAAATTTTTAGCGTTTCCACTACTTTTGAAGCATCGCCAAACAATTGATACACTTCAGGAGTACTGTATATGATGGCTGCAAAATCGAAATACATGTCTTTTTTCTTTTTTGGAAATGCTATGTGCTCTATGACAGCACGAGCTTCTAAACCTGCAGCATGTGTATGAGAATACGTATTAATCACATCGCCAATCGCATAGATATGTGGCTGTGTTGTTTGATAGGTGTCATGAATTTTGATAAAACCCTCCTCAATTTTCACTCCAGCGTGTTCAAGACGAAGTGAACTGATATTTGCAATTCGACCTGCTGCCACCATTATTTCATCTACCGTCACTTGTTCGTCGTTCGTTAAAGTGAGACGTTTTTGACAATCTTCTTTTTTCACACTCGTTACTTCGGCTTCATGAATAAATTTCATATCTTTCTCAAAGAAGTAGGCTGCAGTTTTGCGAATAGGATGATCATATTGTCTCAATATTTCTTTGTCACGATTGATAATGGTTACTTTAGTGCCTAGCTTAGACATGGCCTGTCCAAGTTCTAAGGCAATAGCACCTGCTCCAATGATGGCTATTGACTTCGGTTGGTTTTTTAAATGAAACAGAGATTCATTTGTTAAATAACCAGCTTGTTCAAGTCCATCTATCGATAAGCTCCGTGGACTCGAACCAGTGGCAATGACAAACTTCTTCGCACGAATTCGTTCCCCGTTCACTTCAATTTCATGAGCATTCACAAACTTTGCCACTCCAATATAAATAGATACCCCAAGACCTTCAAATCGTTCCACAGAGTCATGGACTTGAATTTGCGCTATGACTTGCTTGACATGATTCGTGGTATCCTTCCAATTCAATCCTAGTTTTGCTGCATGAATTAATGATTTTGAAGGGACACATCCTGAATGAAGACAATCTCCACCTAATCGATCGGTTATATTAACAAGTGCTACATCTACATGAAGCCTTGCCAATCCTGCTGCAGTATAGAGACCGCCTGATCCTCCACCTATCACTACCACTTTATGCTCTTTCATGTTCAGCCCTCTCTTCTTTTGCAAACGCAACGAAACGCAATACGGTACTCAATAATTCAATAATAATGAATAATAAAGTCGTCCAAAATAACCAAGTAGGTGCAAAAATGACCATAATTGAAAGTAAAATAAACCCTTCAGTCCGTTCAGCTAACCCCGTGGCATAATGAAAACTTTTCTTTCCAGAATTCGGTGCCACATTCCCAATAGTTAAGAATAATGTCATGGCGATTAAAATTGAAAACATCAAAATCAATAACATTACAGCATGTTCTGGGTATTTAATCGCAAGTACTAAGATGATCCCACCTTCAACGACTCGATCAAAAGTCACATCGAGTACAGTTCCAACTGCCGAAGATTTTGTTTTTCTCGCCATCGTGCCATCGACCGCATCGAGCAAACCTGATAGCCATAAAAAAGTTAAACCAATCCAAATCCAATCGTAATAAATCCATACACACGAAATTATGCCAATGCCTAATGCAATGCTGGTTACGGCATTGGGTGTTAATCTCCATTTAATAAATGTATTTGCCATTGTATCAAGAAGAGGTTGAATAAATGGTTGTGCTTTCGTATCTAACATTGTTAATTCCCCTTTACATCAAGATACAATGGGTCATTTAAATCTAATTCATCAACCTTTTTGATAAATTGTTTTTGCCCGTTAGGCAATTGAATAACATAAAAGTCGACACCATATAAATGAACTTCTTTTTCAACAACAATTGGAATAGATGTCTTCCTCATTGCATTAGTTAGTGAACACTTCGCAACTGAGTGTATCTCTCCATTCTGTTGTATACCCTCATTGAAATACAATTCAACATCTTCTTCAGACATTTTTGAAAGTCTTCCATCTTGAAGTAAGACAGTTTGATCTGCATACATTTTTGTCTCTTCGTAGTTGTGCGTTACAAAAACTCCTGAAACATTTCGTAGTTTCATTTCATTAAAAATAAGATGCTGTAACTGCCGGCTTAACTTCACATCTAAATTAGCAAAGGGTTCATCCATTAATAGCACATTCGGTTGATAGACAAATGCACGAGCAATTGAGACTCGTTGTTGTTGTCCCCCCGATAGTTCATAAGGATAACGATTTTCCAACCCATGTAGTTCAACTTTTTCCACCCAACTTCTCGCAACCTGGTATCGCTCCTGCTTTTTTAATCCTTGGCATTTCAATGGAAAGGCAATATTTTGCAAAACCGTCATATGGTTAAATAAATATGGTTTTTGTGTGATGTAAGCAACCGTTGTGTTAGGGTCTTTTTGTAATTCACCCGAATCAACTGTTTCCATTTCTGCTATTATTTGCAGCAAAGTAGACTTTCCACTTCCAGACTTACCGAGAACAGTCATGACTTCTCCTTGCAGCAGATGAAGATTTACATTGTTCAAAATTAGTTTATCTTTAAATCTTTTAGTGATCTTTCGTAACTTCATCATAAAAGCGAAGTCACCACCTTTTTTAATATGAGTATAATGGCTTTGACGAGTACAGCAAATGCGCCAATTATCGTGATGAGAAGAAATACAGCCGTATGTACAATATAGAAATTGGATGATTGCAAATAAGGAAATAGCAATGTAGTAATCGTGGGAATTAATCCGCCACCGATATATGCTGTAATTGCATATTGACTAAGAGAAATAACAGTTGTAAGCAATATGACAGCAAATAAACTCCCGCTTAACAGAGGAAAATAGATAAATACCCATAAGGTAATATTGGACCCTTTAAATAATCGCACGATTGATGGAATTTCTTCTTCAAGTTCCACAAAACGACTTCGGAAAATTTGAATTGAAAAGGGCAAAGTAACCAATAAATGAATGAGAAGTACTCCCAATATGTGATCGGGAATATCCATCCACAGCAATCCGAGTTGGAGTCCCCCCATTACGGCAATCACTGGAATGACAAGTGGCAATAAGACAAATACATCTAGCCAAAGTCCTTCTTGTTTTGCTAAATGCCAACCGGTGATAACCCCTAGCAGGATATTCAATGTAATGATGATTATTGTAATGAACACTGTGTAGTAAATTGCTGTACCAAAAGATGGGTCCTCAAGAATAAACGAGAAATCCATTTTCTTAGTCACGAAAAGATAGGTGGAATAAAAAAGCATTGCGATGTAACTATACAAGAGGAATTGTTTCAAATTGTACGACTCCCCTTTCCATTTAAATGTCTCAATCGACTGGTCCAAGCAAATAAACTAATGGTCAACAGAACAAACATACTTGTTACCGCAAGCAATATAACGTCCATGATAAATCGTTCTGACAAGTCGATAGAATAGTAATATTCGATGATGGTTGGCCCAAGTAGAGGGTAAACACTACTTCCAATAAGTGCAGGGATTTCATATGCCGTTAATATAAATGCAAATAAAATTAGAAAAATCTCTGCTACCTGTCCTTGAATTGCTACCCATTCAACATGATAAAATTGTTGCCATTTACTCCCACCAAACCCTTGAATAAGCCTTCGTGACTGAAGGTCAAGAGATGTATAGGTAACGGTTAAATAAAATACAACAAATGGAACTTCTTTTACCCAATAAGCAAGTAAGATTTCTAAAAAACCAAACAATGGATGATAAAAATCAATCAATTGATACAAAAAGTTTGCTACTGCCAACACATATAAGGCCACAATCAAATGTGGGAAATAGAAAGCAATTGAAAGTCGATCGATGGTTCTCTTAAAAGAACGTTGCAAATAAAAGCCTCGAACAATCCAGATTCCTGAGATGATGCTAAAAACAGTCGCAACCACCGCTAACAATGCTGACCATATTAAGCGAGACAAAGGTTCTATATAAGATTGCCCACTCGGCATTGGCTTAATAAGTTCCATTAATCGGATCATGTCAATTAGTAAAAGCACAACGGCGAACAAGCTAATTGCGCCAATACTAAAGACAATTCCCCTTCCTAGTTTATGGGCGTACGACATAGTCTCTCCATTCTTTTTCGATGAGTTGTATCATTTCAGCTGAAAAGTCACGTTGGTTTTCCCACTCATTTAAATAATGATCTCCTGTGGAGGTAATCGTTGTTAGCTCTTGTTGTTGCTGCTCAGTTAATTGATCGAGTGCTAAAACAGTTCCATCTCCCCACACATCACTTTTCAATTTTTCCGACTGCATTGGATAATTAGTTAACGCTTCAATCACCGTTAACGCCCTATCTTTATTAGGGGAATTAAACGGAATGGTTAAATAATGGGCATTAGTTATCGCTTGGCCATTCAAAGCGAATGTGCGTGTAGATTCATGAAATGTCCCATTTTCAATAAAAGGGAGGGCCCGCCGTTCATTGAATCCCATAGTGAAGTCAATATCACCGCTAGCATACATTTGGTCTAGCTGTTGCAATGTTTTGGGATAGTCCTTTCCTTCACGCCATAAGAAAGATTTTACTTTTTTTAAGTAGGCGTAGGCTTTTAAACGTTGCTCAACTGTAGGATCTCCATTAAGCTGATTTGGATTCAAAGCATAGATGAGTTCACGAATAAAACCATTTCCTGTGAAGTCCGCTGCATCAGGATAGGTGAATCTTCCAGGATTATTTTCAATCCATTCTGTTAAATTATCAATATCTAAAGGTGGTTGTTGTACCGTATTCAAATTCACTTGGAAAGCGAATGAAGTCTTCCCCCAAGGAATTTCTAATCCATCGATTGACTCTCCACTATCTGTTTCTAACAGCACTTGCTCGAACCTCTGCGCATTATCAAGTTTGCTTACTAAGTCACCAGAAAATAAATCATTTTCTTTCCCTTGTTTAAAGGCCGCACCATTAATCCAAATTAAATCAATGGACCCTTTTTTGCGGCCTACAGATTTTTCATTTTGAAGTTTACTCATTAAATCATTTGTTTCCATTGGAACTCGCTTTAACTCAATGTCATATTCTTTTAATACATAGGGTGCAACGGTTTGATCGATATACTTGTTAATATTTTCATCGCCACCCCACATATACATGTGGACTGCTTCTCTCCCACTTTCTTTTCCGCACCCTGTTAGCACTAGGAGCAAGAGAAGAAAACCTACTAACTTTTTCATCAGTTTCCCAACTTTCACTCTACAATTTTTTTATTAGGCTTTGTTCAATGGTTCTGGTGATATTCCTCATAACAGCAACACTCATGAAACGTAATTGTCGTTGTTATGGATTTTACGATCCCTTGTCGCAAGGATGCACGAAATCTCTAAAACGAAAAAACAATTATGAAATGATACTATTGCCTTTAATTAAATTGCTCTTTATATTTCCCATACCCTTCTTTTTCAAGATCTATTATGGGAATAAAGCGCATTGCAGCTGAATTTATACAATAGCGTAAGCCAGTTGGCTCCGGGTCATCTTCAAAAACGTGACCTAATTGAGAATTCCCATGTCGACTTCTTACATTCATTCGCTTTATTCCCAGTGTAAAATCTTCAATTTCAATGATATTTAATGGTTTGAATGGTTTGGTGAAACTAGAATATCCTGTTTTCGAATCGAACTTTTCTACCCAACTATATATAGGCTCTCTTGTAACACTGTCTACATAAATTCCATCTTCATAATGTTTATCAAATTCATTCGTAAATGGTGGTTCTGTTCCTTCATTAGAGTTACTTCAAATTGAATGCTTATTAAATTTTTCACTCAATTTTTCTTCTAAATACTTAGGATAGCTTTTATTAGTAAGTGGAGGTTCATCTATCCATGTTTTAAGGAGAAATGAAACCTGCCCAGAGCGTTCACGATAGAATTTATAATGACTTTCATTTTGTGAATAGTAACCTTA
>JBFGKX010000038.1:0-14428 GCA_041576455.1 Paenisporosarcina sp.
AAAAAATAAGTTTTGATTAAAAATAAGGAAATACATGATTAATCTATTGTAGTCATTTGTATGAAAAAAATTCTGTGAATAACAATTGTAGTTCGATGCAAACTAATCCTGATATTCATTAAATGAAATTAGGAGGATACCAAAAAATGACTCAAAACCCACAAGGTCAAATGCACGAAAATATGCATACAGGTGCAGTGCCACCCCAAATGAACCATGGTGGTCATGAAGTATTTCATCTTACGGATGTGTTAACAGGAGCAATTGCCGGTTTAAATCAATACTGTTTATTACGTCCGCATGTAAAAGATCAAGAACTATTAACGATGATGGATAGGCAGTATCATTTTATGCAAGAAGAATACAACATTATTGCAGAGTGCTTCAAAACTGGCTTAGATCCTTCTAAGCATACGGAAAGATATATGATGAAACAAGATAATGATTTCGTCTTTGGGTTAAAACCAGGACAACCGAAAAAGCCGATTCAATCTGCCGCTGAACTTACAGATGAAATGATTTCAGGCTTTATGTTAGGCGTTCATAAATCAGGTGCATCCATTAAAACAATTAGTGCAATTGAAACCGTTAATCCAGTAGTACGTCGAGTGCTAGCTGATTCGGTACCAAACTGTATTGAAATGGCATATGAAATTTCTATATACCAAAACAAACATCATTATTATCAAATCCCACAGTTAGTTCAACAAGATATGATGGCAATGGTAAATGCGTTTGCTCCATCTCATATTCAACCGGGGACAATGTCCAATTAAGAAAAAGAAATGTGAGGAAAAAATTCATTATTCATGCTTACTCCCAAACCTTTTGTCGCTTATACGTTAAGTGACAAAAGGTTTTTGCGTTTATCGAAAAGTAAGTTGTAACACACTTTACGATTACTAAATGGGAGTAGACTAGTGGGTCTCTTAATATCTGGACAAGGTGTAACATCTTCTGGCTCCCTTAACAATATGCACATTATGTTGAAAGATTTCTTCCCGAATGAACAAGATGAAATAAGGAAAGAGTATGTTTACGGAAACAAAAATAGTCCTATTTGGTTCATTAGATTAGGAGGAGCTTATATGAAAGATTGCACCATCATTGGTGGGGGGCCAGCGGGTTTAAATGCAACATTAGTATTAGGCCGAGCAAGAAGGCAGGTATTGTTGGTAGATAGCAATAATGCGCGAAATAAAGTCACATCTGCCACACACGGGTTTGTGACGAGGGATGGGATAAAGCCACATGAATTTCGAAAACAGGCACATCAAGAATTCACTAAATATCCTACAATTGAAACTTTAGAAGATACTGTTATTGAGATCGTAAAGTTAGAAAATGGATTTTCAATTAAAACAGACTTAGGCAAAGAATGGACGTCTCGAAAAATTATATTAGCAACAGGTGTCAAAGAAAAATTCCCGAATATCCCTAATTTACGAAATTTTTATGGTAATAGTATTTTTAATTGTCCATATTGCGATGGGTGGGAATTACGAGATCAACCACTGGCATTATTTGGGGTTGTTGACTACATGCTCCACATGGCAGGAATCTTGAGAAATTGGTCTCAAGATTTAATCATTTTCACAAATGGAGAAGAACTGACGAGGAGTCAATTGAAACAAGTGAAACATGAAGAGTTGCAAATAGAAACGAGTCCGATACGTCTCCTGACTGGGGAAAATGGGATGCTTCAAAAAGTTGAACTGGAAAATGGTCGTGCTTTTGAGAGAGTGGGGGGCTTTGTGACACCAGAATTGGTCCAAGCGACTGCCCTTGGGACAACCTTAGGAATTAAATTAAATGAAAAAGGAGGACATCATTCAGATGAAGTAGGCAATACGAAAATATCCGGTTGTTTTGTTGCGGGTGAAGCATCAAATGTGTACCCAGCCCAGTTAATCATTGCAGCGGCAAGTGGTGCACAAACAGCAATGGCTGTTAATGTGGAGTTAACGCATGAGGGAATATTAGGAAGCATGAAATAAGTGAGATTAACGAGTAATTCTAAAAGATTTTTAAATATTTTTAGCAATAGGTTTTTAGTCGGTAATATAAAAATCCTTAAATTGTAAACAAATATCTTATGTTTTGTCATGAAAATGTAATGTTTAAATGTTACTTTATTTCTACAAACGAGAAATAAAGGAGAAACAACTTGAAAAAATTCAGTTTCGTGTTAAGTTTTGTACTAATGTTCCTCGTCGCATTTGCCAATGATTCAGAAGCTGCTGCTTCAGTGCACACCGTAAAAAAAGGTGATACCTTATATAAAATCTCTAGACAATATAATTTATCAGTTTCTAAAATCAAATCAATAAATGGTTTAAAATCAGAAGTGATTAAGCCAAATCAAAAATTAAAATTAACAGGCGCTAAAGTGGCTGTGAAAAATACAACTCCTTCTCGCTCGAACGCTAACGTGGTGAAAGAATTTATCGTATCAACAACAGCCTATACAGCTAATTGCCGAGGTTGTTCAGGCATAACGAGAACGGGAATTAACTTAAAGAAAAACCCACACTTAAAAATAATTGCCGTTGATCCACGCGTGATAAAATTAGGTACTAAAGTTTACGTAGAAGGTTATGGATATGCAATCGCGGGTGACATTGGAAGTGCCATCAAAGGCAATAAAATTGATTTATTTATGCCTAACCGCTCGAGTGCATTAAAATGGGGACGTAAAAAAGTAAAAATAAAAATTTTAAATTAATATCGTACATAAAGCCTGTTTGCCGATTTTGGTGAGCGGGCTTTTTTGCTCCCAAATGGAGCATTTGAATTAGGTTTATGAACTAGTAGGTTCATGTAATCGACTTCGGGATTCGTAAATAGTGATAATATGAAAAATTCTAATTTGGGTGTAAATTCACTAAATTAACTTGCAGGAAATCCTGCATTAAGTTATGATTAATTAGTAAATAAATTCAAAAACTTGCTTCGGAGGAATTTTAATGAAGGATTTACTGCATAAAATTGAAAATTCCTATAAAGATTTTTCTGCAGGACAAAAAAGAGTTGCGGATTTATTTAAAGAAAATCAAATTGTGCTCGCTTTTTCTTCCGCCTTAGAGATTGGAAAAAAAGTAAATGTGAGCGAGTCAACCGTGATTAGATGGGCGCAAAAACTCGGTTTTAAAGGCTACGCAGAGTTTCAACATGTCATTCAAAAGAAGCTTGCAGAACAACGAATCGAACAAGTAGAAGATGATGAAAAAAATGCGTATCCATCACAATCCATTTTGAAAAATTTGCTTGATGCAGATATTAATAGCATTGCTCAATTGAAGGAAACCTTGCAAGAAGAGGAATTACTTCAAACTGTGGATGCACTTGTTTCAGCAACGAAGATATATGTCACAAGTAACTTTTTTGATTATGGATTAGCCCATACGTTTACGCACTGGATGAACATGGTGCTTAATCACACTGAACTTTTGATGCAAGGAGATGTGCAATATTATCATCAACTATCAAAATTAACAGAGGAAGATGTTCTTATTGCTTTTGCGTTTCCTAGGTATACCAAAAATGTGCTGGAAACATTGCAAACAGCTAAAGAACAAGGGGCAACCGTTATTGTCATCACTGATACAATGGAGGCTTCAGTTGCAAAATATGGAGATAAAGTGTTAATTGTACCAGTATCAACCAACTTAAGCGTGGATTCTTACACGGCTGTACATGCCTTATTAACTTCAATTATGCGCTTCATTTATGTAAAAGAGCATGAGAAAGTTAAACGAAATTTAGAACGCATTGAAATGATGTATGAACGAAAAGAGATATTTGTTCAAAAAGAATTGACTGAACTCAATAACAATTAATCACCAACAAAGGGGAGAGTTATTTTGAAAAAGAAATTATCGTTTTTAACAGCAATTGCAGCAACAGCTATGATCATCACCGGGTGTGGCAGTGACAAAGAAAAACCAACTTCAACAGGAGCGGGTTCAGAATATAACTTAATGGAAGAAGGGAAGTTAACTTACGCATCAAGCGGGTTGTACAAACCATTTAATTTTGAAGAAGGTGGCAAACTGACTGGTTTTGACGTAGAAATTGGTGCCGCTATTGCTGAAAAAATGGGACTAGAACCAAATCCAGTGACAACACCTTGGGAAACAATTACACAATCTTTGCTTGGGAAAAAGTTTGACGTAATTATTGGTTCAATGGCGATTACCGCTGAACGTGCAGAACGCGTAAACTTCTCAGACCCATATTATTATTCAGGTGGAATGATTTTTGTACCAGCAGGTAGCGATGAAATTTCTTCTGAAGAAGACTTGGAAGGAAAGAGAATTGGGGTTGTGGCGCAAAGTACGTATGATACGGCAGCACAAAAATATACAGATGATATTAAATACTACAATAGTGATGTAGTTGCCCTTAATGATTTAACGGTTAAAGGACGTTTAGACGCAGTAATTACAGCGGATGTTGTTGGCTTTGAAGCCATGGCTGCGGGCTTAGAGATTAAAGAAGTAGGGGAACCCTTATGGATTGAACAAGCTGCAGTTGCTGTCCGCAAAGAAGATGAGAAGTTGCTTGAAGGGATTAATTCAGCTCTAAAAGAAATTGTTGAAGATGGAACCTATGCTGAAATTTCTAATGACTGGTTTGAGCGAGATCTTTTAGATGTTGATTTAGAAGGAATTGATATTCTAAATTAATTTCGGTGGAGAAAGGGAGAACGTTATGGAACTATTAAAAACAGTATTTGAAGTATTTTTACGAACGTATCCAGGTTTTCTCCAAGCGACCCTAACCACTTTACAAATTACAGCCGTCGCTCTTGTATTGGGGACGGTGCTAGGGTTAATCTTCGCATTAATGAAAATTTCACGTTCAAAAGTATTGCAAACAATCGCAAACTTATATATTACAATTATCCGAGGAACTCCTTTAATTGTACAAATTATGTTTTTGTATTTTGGGATTACCTCTTTAATTGTTCTTTCAGGTTTTTGGGCAGGCGCTATCGCACTTGGTATTCATAATGGGGCTTATATTGCTGAAATCTTCCGTGGAGCCATTCAAGGAATTGATAGAGGCCAGCGAGAAGCTAGTAGTTCACTAGGGATGACAAGAGCACAAAGCATGCGCCGAATTATTTTTCCACAGGCTTTAAAACGCTCGATTCCTCCATTAGGGAATCAATTTATCATTACATTGAAAGATTCTTCACTCGTCTATATTATTAGTGTGCCAGAATTATTCGCAATGGCTAACCGAGAGGCGGCACAATCCTTTCAATCACTAGAAACCTATTTAGTTGTTGGGGTTTATTATTTAGTGCTGGTGATGATTTTCACGTACTTAGTGAAATTATATGAAAACAAACTGGATGTCGACAAATAAGAAGGAGGGACTCAAATGTTAAAAGGTACAAATATTCATAAATCTTTTGGCGATTTAGAAGTGTTAAAAGGCATTGATTTAGAAGTCGCTCCTTCTGAAGTGGTCGTTCTAGTTGGTGTCAGTGGCTCAGGTAAAAGTACACTATTGCGCTGCTTTAATTTCTTAGAGCGTATTAACGAAGGGTCTATTGAAATTGATGGGCAAGTGGTGGATCCAAAGAAACACAAACTTTCAGCCATTCGTGCAGAAGTGGGCATGGTATTCCAACATTTTAATCTCTTTCCGCATATGACCGTGCTAGAAAATATCATCGAAGCACCAATGATTGTGAAAAAGATGAAAAAGTCAGAAGCCACTTTACTGGCGAAAGGTTTACTAGAAAAGGTGGGGTTAGCTGATAAAGCTGATGTGTACCCAAATAAATTATCGGGTGGACAAAAACAACGCGTTGCCATCGCAAGGTCACTTGCAATGGAACCTAAAGTGTTATTGTTTGATGAGCCAACATCCGCATTAGATCCAGAGCTTGTTGGAGAAGTGCTAGGTGTAATGCAACAACTTGCGCAAGAAGGAATGACAATGGTAGTTGTCACGCATGAAATGAAATTTGCTCGTGAAGTGGCGAATCGCGTTATTATGCTTGATGAAGGACGTATCATTGAATCTGCTGATCCAGCAACATTCTTTGAAAACCCAACTCACGAACGGACAAGACAATTTATTCAATTAGTTGATTAAATAATAGGAAACCCCGAATGGTAGTAGAAAACTAGCATTCGGGGTTTTTGTGTGGGGCGATATTGGAGGGGGCGAGGAGGCGGTTGAGAAGTCTTAATTGGTCATTAATGAACAACAAAAGCCGGTTACCTACGACCATATCCATAAGGATTCATCCCACCATAAGGCATTTGATTCGGCATATTCATATATCCAGGATCTACTACGACATTTTGTGTAATGGGCTCATAGTAATGTTTTGGTTTATTAATAACGTGTTGGCGATTAATTGTAATCATAGGGTGAATATAAGGGACTTCCCGTTCGACATATGTGTCTTTATACCGGCACATTGGCGGGCAAATAACTGGATGCTGATGATGACAATGTTTCATGTGATGACGTCTATGCATAATAACTTTCACCTCCAATCTATCTCTATTAATAAATGCCAACTTAGAGGTTTTGGAAACGGCGTTCGGATAATTTATGGTGAAGAGGTATAAATTTATAAGAAGATGAATCTTTTGTAATAACATTTATAACTCATTTAAAGGGCGTCAAATATATTAATAAGTCATATTGTTTTAATTCGAGATATAGGGGTATAAAACATTGAGGAGAGTGATTTTGTGACCACAGATGAGCGTCTAATCATCCGTCTTTGTAACCATGACCGTCAGTCCTTAGAAGAATTATATAACCGATATGCACGTCTTATATGGAATGTTTCTTACAAGTCAATTGCAGATGAAGCTATCTGTGAAGATATTGTAAAACATGTTTTTCAACGTGTATGGAAAAATCCGCATGAATTTAACAACGGTAAAAAATTATCCGTCTTATTGATTGAGTGCTGTAAATTGAGACTTAGTCAATTACGGATGCCTAAACCTTCTGTTTCAAAACGATAAATGTATGAAGTGTTTAAACCTGTTAGTTAATAAAAAATAATAAGCCCTATTTTTAAAAGCGGAACTTGGGTGTGAATAAATTTTTATTAAAGGTATTACATAGAAATTAACGTAAAGTTTCAAAGACATCAGCTCATTTGAATCCTCCCCTAAATTAGAGCTTCTAAACAATATTCCCCTTATTGAACAAAGTGAACTGTGAACATAACAAAGAAAAAAGAGTGCTAAATTAGCACTCTTTTTGAATTACCATTCAATGTCTTTGGGATACTCTTTTTTATAAGACATATTGTGAATGTCACTTTTGCTTAGGTTGGCAGATTTAATTACTTGCTCTCGTATCACTTGATAGTCTTTATCGGGGGTCGCAAGTTTTAATGCGATTTTGCCTAAACTTTTTTGACGCTGTTCTTTCGTTAAACTAATATAATTTAAATTGAGAATGTCCACAAATTGAATCGCGTATTCTTGAACATGCGTATCATCATTACTTAGCTTCTTCATAAAATGATCGTAGTCTTCTTTAACCATAACGGATTGCAAAGCCTCTCCTGTTGCAGATTGAAACTTGCGAATCGTAGCCACATGAACATCAAGAGAAGGAAATAAATGATTTTTACTGTATAAACGAACAAAATCGTTTAAGGCAATGATCGAAAAAATGAGTTCGGGCCATAATATTTCTACGGAATAATAAATATTTTTGTCCGAAGCCACAATTTCATGATGTTTCAGTGCATCTTTATGAATCCCGTTATCCACAAAATCTAGATGCCGATTTGCTTTTGACGCATGTCCAATCTCATAGAGAACACCTAGTAACCGTTTTCGAGGACCTGCCCAATCGTAGTATTTTTTTTCATCGTCAATGACCGTGTGAATGGCTTGTTTCACTTCATCTAAATCCCAAAAATCTCCGCTTATGAGTGCACCTGTTAGATTTTCTGTATGCCTAATAGATAACATGGAAATCGCCTCCTGCTACTCTATTACCGTTTTGGCGAATAGTTAAGCGTCTTAAATAATTCTTCTAACTCAGACTTCGTTAAATCACGCCATTTCCCAACAGGTAAGCCATCAACTTGAACATTCATGATGCGAACGCGTTGTAGGCCTTTCACTTCATAATCTAAGGCGGTACACATGCGGCGAATTTGTCGATTTAACCCTTGTGTTAAAGTAATTCTGAAAGTATAAGAAGAGAGCATTTCTACTTTACAAGGTAACGTCTTGGTATCTAAAATTTCCACGCCGGCAGCCATTTGTTGAACAAATTCTGCTGAAATAGGTTTATCGACTTTAACAATGTATTCTTTTTCATGTTCATTTTCTGCACGTAAAATTTCATTCACAATATCCCCGTCATTGGTTAATAAAATTAGCCCATGAGAGTCCTTATCGAGTCGACCGATATGAAAAATGCGAAGGGGATGATTAACGAAATCTACGATATTCCCTTTAATGTGACGCTCTGTTGTACTTGTAATGCCTACAGGTTTATTAAGAGCAATATATACATATGGATCTTCATGTTTTACTGGTTTTCCATCTGCACGCACATCATCCCCAGGTTCAACTTTGCTTCCTAATTCTGCTTGTTGTCCGTTAATCGTTATTCGACCATCTTCTATCCACTTATCCGCGCCTCGACGAGACACGATGCCCGCTTCACTTAAAAATTTATTGATACGCACTCGAATCACCTGCTTTATTTAATACATTCATTATAACGCAAAATGAACTTCTATAATAATTGGAGAAAAAGCTAATCGCAACCAGAAGAAATACAAAAAATATATTGTAATCTTCTATTTTATCTGACAATATAGAATGAGAGGGTAAAATATGTTTACGTTGTGTTATTTAACAGATTGTAAGCGTATACATAAGGAGTCACACAAAATGGGGAGGAATATTAAAATGGTATATGCATTTCCAAACACAGAAGGCTCAATCGTAAATTTTAAAGAGAAATATGATAATTTTATAAACGGAGAATGGACTGCTCCAGTAAAAGGGCAGTATTTTGATAATGTAACGCCGGTTACAGGTAAAAATTTCACACAAATCGCTCGTTCAACATCAGAGGATATTGAATTAGCACTTGATGCAGCTCATGCAGCAAAAGAAGCTTGGGGTAAAACGTCAGTAGCTGAACGTGCGAATATTTTAAATAAAATTGCAGATCGCATGGAAGAAAACTTAGAAATGTTAGCCGTAGCTGAAACTTGGGATAACGGGAAAGCGGTGCGCGAAACTCTAAATGCTGATTTACCACTTGCGATTGATCACTTCCGCTACTTTGCAGGAGCAATTCGTGCACAAGAAGGAACGTTAAGTCAAATTGATAACGATACAGTAGCTTACCATTTCCATGAGCCAATTGGCGTTGTCGGACAAATTATCCCTTGGAACTTCCCGTTGTTAATGGCAGTCTGGAAACTTGCACCAGCACTTGCTGCAGGAAACTGTGTAGTATTAAAACCTGCTGAGCAAACACCAGCTAGTATTCTAGTATTCGCAGAATTAGTAGGCGATTTATTACCACCGGGCGTTATGAACATTGTAAACGGTTTTGGTTTAGAAGCTGGTAAGCCACTAGCATCGAATCCACGTATCGGAAAAGTTGCGTTCACTGGTGAAACAACGACTGGTCGAATGATCATGCAATATGCTTCTCAAAACTTAATTCCAGTAACACTTGAATTAGGTGGTAAGTCACCAAACATTTTCTTCGAAGATGTGATGGATCAAGACGATGCATTCTTAGATAAAGCTGTTGAAGGATTTGTTCTATTCGCATTAAACCAAGGGGAAGTATGTACATGCCCTTCACGTGCATTAATTCAAGAATCTATTTACGATAAGTTTATGGAAAAAGTATTAGCACGCGTAGAAGCAATTAAAACAGGAAATCCACTTGACCCAGACACAATGATGGGTGCTCAAGCATCAAACGAGCAATTAGAAAAAATCTTGTCTTACTTAGATATCGGGAAGCAAGAAGGCGCAGAGTGCTTAGCAGGTGGAGGCCGCAATGATTTAGAAGGTGACTTCTCAGAAGGGTATTATGTTAAACCTACTGTTTTCAAAGGAAATAACAAAATGCGTATCTTCCAAGAAGAAATCTTTGGCCCAGTAGTATCTGTGACAACATTCAAAACACCAGAAGAAGCACTTGAGATTGCCAACGATACATTATACGGACTTGGTGCAGGTGTGTGGACGCGTAACATGAACACAGCTTACCGTTTCGGACGTGCGATTGAAGCAGGTCGTGTTTGGACAAACTGCTACCACGCATACCCAGCGCACGCTGCATTTGGTGGATACAAAATGTCTGGTATCGGTCGTGAAAATCACTTAATGATGTTAAATCACTACCAACAAACGAAAAACCTACTTGTTAGCTACAACGAAAACAAACTAGGATTCTTTTGATTAATAAGAAAGGAGAATGACCGATGATTGAACGAGTCATTGCTACGGACGCTACGCTTGAACTGATTGAGTTGTTGAAAAGCAAACACGGTCCAGTGATGTTTCACCAATCAGGTGGTTGCTGTGATGGATCCGCACCGATGTGCTATCCAGATGGTGATTTATTGGTAGGAGAACAAGACGTGCTACTCGGCTCAATTGGGGACTCACCTTTCTACATGCACAAAAACCAATACGACTATTGGAAACATACCCAACTCATCATCGACGTCGTCGAAGGCAGAGGTGGAATGTTCTCATTAGAAGGTGTGGAAGGCAAGCGATTCTTAACCAGATCACGCGCATTTACAGACGAAGAATATCGTGAGATAAAAGCAAGTGCAACTTCATAAAAATTGAAAACCGTTATGTGGAAAGTGAAAACTTTACACATAACGGTTTTTTATCTGGGAGGTAAAGAGTTTTAACATATATTCTTTTATTAAGTGGAAATAAATGGGTGAATGGACAAACATGGTGTGCGAACGGGCAAACTGTTCACGCGAACGGGCAAACTAGCTAGTTGAATGGGCAAACTATACTCATGAAAGGGCAAACTCGCAAAGTGATCACGGATCCAAAAGTTACTCTAGATAAAGTATAGCGAACCCTCCAACGTCTTTAGTGCATCGGGTGGTGACGCGATATTTACACTCATCCTCTTTTATGTGGAAATAAATGGGCGAAAGGGCAAACATGGTGTGCGAAAGGGCAAACTGTTCACGCGAACGGGCAAACTAGCTAGTTGAATGGGCAAACTATACTCATGAAAGGGCAAACTCGCAAAGTGATCACAGATCCAAAAGTTACTCTAGCTAAAATATAACGAACCCTCCAACGTCTTTAGTGCATCGGGTGGTGACGCGATATTTACACTCATCCCCTTTTATATGGGAATAAATGGGCGAAAGGGCAAACATGGTGTGCGAAAGGGCAAACTGTACACGCGAACAGGCAAACTAGCTAATCGAAAGGGCAAACTATACTCATGAAAGGGCAAACTCGCAAAGTGATCACAGATCCAAAAGTTACTCAAGATAAAATATAACGAACCCTCCAACGTCTTTAGTGCATCGGGTGGTGACGTGATATTTACACTCACCCCCTTTTATGTGGAAATAAATGGGCGAAAGGGCAAATATGGTGTGCGAACGGGCAAACTGTACACATGAAAGGGCAAACTCACCGAGTGCCCCCAGTTTATTCGATACATAATCTATTTTCCACAGAAGAAAACACCTTCATCTGCCGTTAATATAGAAGCAGAGGAGGTGTTGGTCCCTTAATATTCTGGCGCGTCGTAAGTTACGTATGTACCTGCAATCATGTCATGTAAGGATCTTTTATCTTTTCGAAGACCTACCATCAGTGCGCTGACAATGATGCCAATTCCTAATGTAAGTAAATAAATGAGTCCGGCCACAAAAGTTCGCATAAACATTGAGCCAAATCCTAGTTTTTCACCATTTACTTTAGCGATACGAATGCCCAAGATTTTCTTTCCGACAGTATAGCCATGCCAAACGAGTGGTAAAATTAATGAGTATAATATGTTAGTAATGGCGGTAAGGGGGTTTTCCTCCCAATTTCCAGTCATTAAATAACCGATGAATACTAGTGGGACACCTATAATTAGGCTATCTAAAAGACTTGCGAAAAATCGAATCCAAAATCCAGCTGGATTAAACATGATACTCCTCCTCGTTCTGATTGATCAAACCTTAGTGTAGCAGATTTTCTTTCTTCATATTTTACGATATGTATCATATTTGTTCACTATGAATTGGTGGTCTTCTGCAAATTATTCAATTAAGTGAAGTCATGTTGTGATTGAAGGACAATTGTCCATGATGATATTGTTAGACTCTCTTAATGTGGTATGTTAAAAATCATTGGGAAATTTGATCAAAAGTTAGTTGTAAAAGCAGGTTTCTCAAAAATCCTTATAGAAAGAGAGACTTAATAGAGCTTCTCACTTTCCCAAAACCTAGTGAAAAAAGGAGTGATATATTCGTGGGATATTTGTCTTTAGTCATATTAATCGGTGTGATCGCATGGACACTTTGGCGGTTTGTGAATCACCGTCGATTGCCACTGAATACATACCAATCATTTGATGAAAGAAATGAAATGAACAAAGATAATACTAATCAATCAGACGACAACACAAAAATGGAAGAACAAAATAAAGGGACATCTTCAAAAAATTGAATGATTCAACTCAAATTTGAACAATCAAATATATTTCTTAGAAAAGGATGATATGAATGAATGTTTATTTTATTACCGGCGCATCAAAAGGAATTGGGTTTGAACTTGCTAAACAACTAAGTGCAGCGGAAAATTTCGTAGTAGGCATCGCAAGAACTGATATTGATCTAGATGGGGTGAAATTCATTAAGGCCGATCTTTCTGAAACGCAAAATCTTGAATCTTTGATGGTTGAGGTAATGGAGTCTGCACCGAAAAATGCGAAATCGTTCACATTAATCAACAATGCAGGGATGGTCGACCCTATAGGATTAATTGGGTCAGTCATTGCTGAAGAAATGGCGAAAGCAATAGTCGTTAATTTGACCGCGCCAATGATTATGTCTAATGCATTTATGTCTAAACTAAAAAGTTTTAAGGGAACGAAGCGAATCGTCAATATTTCTTCCGGTGCTGGTCGAAATGCATATCAGGGATGGGGAACTTACTGTGCCACCAAAGCAGGACTTGACCATTTTTCGCGTGTGGTGGCAATGGAGCAAGAAAATGCTGAGAATCCAGTGAATATTGTATCTATTGCACCGGGCATTATTGACACAGGCATGCAAGAAACTATTCGGGCAAGCGATGAAGCGACATTTCCGCTTTTAGATAAATTTATTGATTACAAAGAACAAGGCTTGTTAAGCAGTGCAGAAGAAACGGCACAAAAGCTCATCTCGTTCATTGAAAACCAAGATTTTAACAAAGTTGGTCCAATCGCAGATATTCGAAACGTTTAAGACTTACGGAGTAAAATACGTATGTAGAAATTCCTTATAAAATAAAAAGCATCGATGAATGATCGATGCTTTTTGGCTGTGGAGTAAACCGAACTTCTTTTCAAATAAGTATTAGATGTGGCAGTAATCCGCTGACGTTAAGGTTTTTTAAGAAGTCTAGTTTTGCAAATATACATAGGTACTCTTTTCAAGCGATTCTCCATTTATAAATGCACTTCTGACGTTCGCCCATTATATACATGTTATTATCCGAAGGCAAATCGGCGGTTTCAATCAATTCTGCCCCAAGGTAAAGACAAGTTTTATTGGAGGCGACATTTTCAGGGTTGCATGTAATGAACAGCTCTGTCAGATCATGAGCAAGTGCGACTTCTTTTAGTAATTCACAAGCTTTTGCGGCATAATGGTTCCCTCGATATTTTTGATCAATTCCGTAGCCAATATGGCCTCCGTAATATAGTCGGGTATTATTTCCAATGCGAAGGTCAATTGTGCCAATGGTTAAATTAGTATCTGTTAAATTAATGGCAAACCAATAAGCGGGAGCGATTCCACCTATTGCATCCCCAGGGGCTTTACGTTCGAGCAATAAATCGACTTCTTCACCCTTAATTCGATCAATTGATTGAAACTCAAATGGATTCTGTCTCACTACTTCTTCACCCCCTATCAGATCGTAAACTACCAATCTTAAATTAGTAAATTATTTGTATATTCTACAACTCTGAATGTTTATTTGTACCTTGATGAAAAATCATTTGCCAGTGTCCATCTTTCTGTCGCCAAATAGAACTTCTAAGGCTCTCTGTTTTTCTTGTTTCATTGGTTAATTCATAGGTGATGAGAATGGTCTCGTCCGTGAGTTTTTTGTAGTCGAAATGGCTTGCAATCATCTTAGAATTTGAAAGACCGTTCAGACAATCTTGCTTGTTTATTTTTCTGCCTGAG
>JBFGKX010000039.1:0-14211 GCA_041576455.1 Paenisporosarcina sp.
CTGACCACTTCTTTACAAAAAACCACACGGAATTCCGCATGGTTTTTGTAAAATTTATAAATGGTTTACTGAATGTAACACGATGAACTTTTGCACCCCACGCGATTGGGCGATAGCTTTTTTTGATTCGATATTGAACTCTTCATGGTTGCCTTGTTCACGAGCATAAAGGGCATGCAAATCATGAATCATCCAATCTACGCCAATATTCTCTTCGTGACGAACAGCTTCTTCAAAGTTACCTTGTTTGGCAGCGACATATGCAGCATAGTACGATTTTAATGGCTCATTCTCTATTCTTTGTGCGTAAATAGTAGCGGCATCAATCTTTTTAAGATGTAAAGCCAATATTGTTTTATACACATTTTGCATATACGGATTTTTATGTTTAGCTAGAATTGCCCGCAAACTTTCCTCGATATCGGATGGGTCTCCGTTCGCCAATGCAAGAGCATATGCAAAGATGGGCTTTTTTTGATTCGCTCTTATGTATTTTTCAATAGATTTTAAGTTGTTCGATCGATAAACGGTATATTGTTGTGGAACAAAAACGAAAGCTAAAACAAAAATGAACATGGTTGAAATAATCACCCATAAAGGAAAATGTAAGGAAAATAAAAAACTCGATAGGATAGTACCTAAAACAAATATGACACTTAATTGGAAGAAATTCATGAGGCAGTTCGTCCTTTTTTATGTTTCAGTATAACAAAAAATAGCGTAAACAAGTCAGACTCTCAAAATTAAAGTTGTGAATTTTTAGATTCAGCTCGATCTTTCAAATGCACTTTATTTTTTCTAATATCTTGACGTATTTGAATCATAAAGCTCCAAGCAAGCATCATGGTGATAAAAATGAGCGGGAATCCACCGACAATCGAAGCTGTTTGTAAGATGCTTAATCCACCTACATACATGAGTGTCAAAGGCAGGGCTGAAAGAGCAAATGCCCAAAATAATCGATTCCACCGCATCGGTTCATCTTTGATGTTTTTTTGTGTGACGGCGGCCAATACGTAAGAGCCACTATCAAAGGTTGTGGATAAGAAGATAATGGCTAATACCGTAAAAATGGTGATGACTAGTTTTGCTAAAGGTAATTGGCTCATTACGCCAATAATTGCCGCTGGAGCACCTTTGTGATTCAATACATCCGTTACTAAATATTGTCCCGTTAATTCTAAATAAAGACCATAATTCCCCATTATCCCGAAAAATAAAATACAACCAAGTGACCCATAGATAACAGTGCCAAGAATCATTTGGCGCAAGGTACGTCCTCGTGAAATCCGAGCGATGAAAAGACCGATAAATGGAGAATACACCAACCACCAAGCCCAATAAAAAACAGTCCAATCTTGGGGGAATCCCGTCTGTTCAAAGGGACCCAAATCATTAAAAGGTTCTAACCATGTAGCCATTCGGAAAAAATGGTCGATCATAAACCCAATACTAGAAATTGTCGTTTCTGCCAAGAAAACAGTGGGTCCCAAAATAAAAATAAAAAGTAGTAATCCGAGTGCTAACCAAATATTGACGTCACTTAATACTTTAATCCCTTTTTGTAGCCCCGAATAGGCGCTGATGCCAAAGATGAATGTACAAACTAATAAAACAATCGTTTGTGTGGTCAAATTATTTGGGATGCCAGTAACCGCATGTAATCCTTCTGCAATCATTGGCGTTCCCAATGCCAGTGTTGTGCCAGCTCCACCAAGCAACCCAAACATAAATAAGATATCAATTATTTTCCCCGTGAATCCATCCGCTCGATTGCCAATTAATGGCCGACAACTTTCACTTATTTTTAAAATGGGCTTCTTTTTCACATAATAAAAATAAGAAATTGGAATGGCAGGTAAACAATAGACAGCCCAAGCAATTGGTCCCCAATGAAAAATTCCATAAGTTGCTGCATATTGTATGGCTTCTCTAGATTTTGGTTCTAATCCAAAAGGAGGGGATTGATAATAATAAGCCCATTCAATCGTACCCCAATACAAAATACTAGAACCAATCCCAGCAGAGAATAGCATCGCAGCCCATGAAAAAGTTGAGAACTCTGCTTTTTCATGAGTTGCTCCGAGTTTAATAGTTCCGTACTTACTAAACGCAATAAATAGAATAAATGCCAAGACACCTAGTCCTAACCCTAAATAAAGGCCACCAAAATTATTTGTGATAAACAAATTGGCAGAAAGAACCATTTGTTCACCTTGGATGGGAAAGAAAATCAGGGGGATGGTGGCAAAAAGCAACAATAATATAGCCCCCATAAAAGTAGGTATATCTAATAAATTAATCTTTTTTATCATGAGATTCCTCCATTATCCACATAATATTGACTCTTAAGCTAACTGTAATAATTCTGTCATTTTCATTTTGCATTGTTCTTTCACAATGAACACATTATAATGAATATCATGTAAAACCTGCTGTATCAATGTTTTTTGAATATAATTTGTATGTATAGAAAGTACAATTGTACAAATGAAGTGGAGGATTTTTAATGAAGAAAATTATGATTACTGGTGCTCTGGGTCAAATTGGATCAGAATTAGTTGAAAAATTACGTGATATTTATGGTGCAAACAATGTTTTAGCAACAGATATACGAAAAACAGATTCACCTGTTGTTGAAAACGGCCCATTTGAATTATTAGATGTCATGGATATAGACCGTATGCACGCACTTGCCAAAGACTTTGGGGCAGATACGATGATGCACATGGCCGCATTATTATCTGCTACAGCTGAGGCGAAACCCCTGCTTGCTTGGAATTTAAATATGGGTGGATTAGTCAATGCGCTTGAAACTTCTCGAGAACTAGGTCTACAATTTTTTACGCCAAGTTCTATTGGTGCATTTGGCCCTTCAACGCCTAAACAAAATACACCACAAGATACATTGCAACGCCCAACAACCATGTATGGTGTAAACAAAGTTGCGGGTGAATTATTGTGTGATTACTATTTCCAAAAATTTGGGGTAGACACGCGAGGAGTCCGTTTTCCAGGTCTCATTTCGTACGTGACGCCACCCGGTGGTGGAACAACAGATTATGCGGTAGACATTTATTACAAAGCACTAGAAGAAGGGAAATATACATCTTATATAGAACGTGGAACTTATATGGATATGATGTACATGCCGGATGCATTACAAGCAATCGTGGATTTAATGGAAGCAGATGGATCAAAACTAATCCATCGTAACGCTTTTAATGTTACTGCCATGAGTTTTGAACCAGAACAAATTGCGGCATCAATTCGTAAACACATTCCAAATTTCAACCTATCATATGATGTTGACCCAGTTCGTCAAGCGATTGCAAATAGTTGGCCAGATTCAATTGATCCAACTGCCGCTCAAAAGGAATGGGGTTTTCAAGCACAATATGATTTAGATTCTATGACAGCAGACATGCTTAAAAAACTGGCCAAGAAATAAACGGAATTAATGGATTCAACAGTTGACGCTTCCTAAATGGGGAGCGTCAACTTTTTTAGTTGCCATTTTCCAGAAAAACTTTCGAGTTATCGAAGAAACATGTCCCATGACATTGCCAGGTTGACAAAGTAATCGTTCAGGTTGACAAAGTAGCATTCCAGGTTGACAAAGTATTCCTCCAGGTTGACAAAACAACTCTCCAGGTTGCACAAAATTAAGAATTAAGGTCATTTCCTCATAAACAATCAATCTCACACATATATTTAAACTTGTAAATTTTGATAGCGCTTCCATAAAATCTTTTGTACACTATTATTATGAGAAAACTTATTCTATTCTGAAAAGTGAATAAGTTTATAGACTAAGGGGGATAAAAAATGAGCCTAGCTACTTCATTGACCATCAACGCGAAAAGACATCCTGACAAAATGTGTATCACATGTGAAGACAGAACGTACTCGTATAAAGAATTTAATGAAGAAGTAAACCTTCTCGCCAATGGATTAGTTTCATTAGGATTACACAAAGGGGATAAAGTAGGGCTGTTTATGAAGAATTCCGACTTCTTTGCGATAGCTCTTTACGCGATATGGAAGGCTGGATTGACAGTTGTACCAATTAATTTCCGCCTAACAGCTGTGGAAGCAAATTATATTTTTGAGCAATCCGATTGTGTAGCGGTATTTTGTGATGGAGAGCTTGAAGAGACTGTAACGAAGGCAACAAATCAGTTAAATCATGTAAAACATATTGTGGTGCATGCAAGTGCAACATATGAAAACCACCTCTCATGGAATGATGTGATCAGCCAAGATGCGGGTGAACCGAGCATTCACGTATCCAGTACAGATGATGCAGAAATTTTATACACTTCGGGCACAACTGGCAAACCAAAAGGCGCATTATTTGATCATCAACGAATCCTTCATGTAAACATGGCATTTGTCATGTTAAAGCGTCTCAATGCGGATGATAAATTTTTACACATTGCTCCGTTGTTCCATTCAGCGCAATTAAATTTATTTTTAACTAGCGCCATTATGTTAGGAGCTTCGAGTGTGATACATCGAGATTTCCACCCAGTTACTACGTTGCAAGCTATTGAAGAAAGTGGAATCACCATTTTCTTTGGCGTACCGGCCATGTACAATGCCATGCTTCAAGTACCAAATGGGGACAAGTATGATTTATCTACAATTCGAGCATGTGGATATGGGGCAGCTCCAATGGCACCTGCATTAGTAGAACAATCGATGAAATTGTTTGGGACAGATCAGTTTTACAACTTATGCGGGTTAACAGAAGCGGGGCCAGGTGGCGTATTTTTATCTCCAGAAGATCATAAAACGAAGCTGGGTGCAGGCGGGACGGCAATGTTCTTTACGAACATTCGAGTGGTGAACGATCAAATGGAAGACGTGAAACCGGGAGAAACGGGAGAATTTGTGATCAAAGGGGAAACGGTGATGAAAGAATACTACCGAAAACCTGAAGAGACACAAAAAACCTTTTCTGATGGATGGTTGCTCACAGGAGATTTAGCGACGATAGATGATGAAGGTTACATCACAATTGTAGATCGCAAGAAAGATATGATCATCTCTGGTGGAGAAAATGTGTACTCAGTTGAAGTCGAACAAGTTCTCAATAGCCATCCACAAATTATGGAGGCAGCTACAATTGGTGTTCCGGATGAGAAATGGGGCGAAATGGTTGCCGCCATTATTGTAGCGAAAGGGCAGGAACAATTGGATGAAGAAGAAGTTCATCGTTATTGCAGAGAGCATTTGGCAGGTTATAAAGTGCCGAAAAAATTCTTTTATGCCGACGTATTACCAAGAAATGCTTCTGGCAAAATTTTAAAATATCAATTACGTGAAACGTTTCATGCATAAAAAGCGATAGAGGAATCTCTATAAACTTATTTTTAAGAGAAACCAATAAGGAATCATTGGAAATTGTGGTGATAAAGAAGTGAAACCATTAGAAAATATTAAAGTATTGGACATGACATACTATTTGCCAGGACCGTTTGCCGCGATGAGACTTGCTGAGTTAGGTGCATATGTTTTAAAAGTCGAACCACCGGAGGGTGACCCGGCTCTTACTATGAGTGGGGGAATCGTTCATCGTGCAAATAACAAAGGGAAGAAGATTATCCATCTTGATTTGAAATCCGAAACAGGAAAAGCTGAACTTGTTCATCAAATTCGCCAAGCCGATGTTTTGCTACAATCGTTCAGGCCAGGGGTTATGGAACGCCTTGGCTTTGGTTACGAAGAAGTGAAAGCAATTAATCCGGCAATTGTCTACTGCTCGATGACCGGATATGGTGCAAATAGTCCTCTCGCAAATTTCGGCAGCCATGATTTAAACTATCTTGCCTTATCGGGGGTGCTTGCTCAAATTACGGATAGTAAGGGAAGACCAATTATTCCAAAAAACACATTGGCGGATTACGCAGGAGCATATGCGGTGAGTGAAGCCATTCTAGCAGCCCTAGTGAAACGATATCGAACGGGTAAAGGTTCTGAAATGGATATATCAATAACCGATGCACTCGCTACTTTTCAGGTCACGAACCTTGAATATTTGGTTGCCGGCATTTCCGACCATGGCATTCCTGAAATAGATGGCTCTTATATTGCTTACAATTTATATGAGACCAAAGATGGACGGTATGTGGGAATCGCGGCGCTTGAACGAAAATTTTGGATGAATTTTTGTTTGTTTGCTCAACGTCCTGATTGGATTGATGATCAGTTTGAGCGAATAGACAGTCCAGTACATGAAGAGTTAACTAAATTTTTTGCCGCTCGGACTTGGAAAACCTGGCTTGAAGTTTCATTAGAAACGGATTTTTGTCTAACTCCGGTTATGGCACTTGGAGAACTGGACAAGCACCCCCATTGGTTGAGTCGGAAAAATCGGTTTTTATTAACCAATAATAGCTTAAATGCAATCATTTAGACTAAGGAATATTCAGACAGAACTAAACTAAGGGAGATGGATGAGTATGATGCAAACACCACTTTTGTTAACGGATTTTGTTAAACGTGCAGAACGATTCTTTCCAAACAAACTGATTATTTCACGAACGGGAGAATCGATTCATCGGATTCCATATAAAGAATTTGGGAAACGTACGCGCAAACTTGCAGAAGCATTAACTAAACTTGGCATGAAGCATGGAACGAAAGTCGGTTCCTTCGCTTGGAACCATCATCGACATTTAGAAGCTTATTTTGGTGTACCGTGTTCAGGTGCTATTTTACACATGATCAATATTCGTTTGTCTCACGAACATATTGCATACGTCATTAATCATGCAGAAGATGAGATTTTATTAGTTGACGCGGATCTATTCCCACTGATTGAAAAGCTTGCACCTTTATTAAAAACTGTTAAGCATTATGTAGTAATGAATGATGGGATGGATTTACCAAAGACGAATTTAAAAAATGTACACTCATATGAAAAGATTTTAGCTGAAACATCTGATTCCTATGAGTTTCCTGAAGATTTAGATGAAAATACACCAGCTGGCATGTGTTACACATCAGCGACCACAGGTAATCCAAAAGGTGTCGTTTACACACACCGTGGAATCGTTTTGCATAGTTTTGCACTAGGTTTAACCGACGCAATGGCCTTATCAGAGCGTGATATTGCTTTGTCTGTCGTTCCGATGTTTCATGCAAATGCATGGGGAATTCCATTTGCAGGCGTATTCTTTGGAACGACTCAAGTGTTACCTGGACCAGGATTTACACCTCAATTACTGCTAGATTTAATTGAACAAGAAAAAGTAACCTTAACGGCGGGTGTACCTACGATTTGGCTTGGGGTATTAAAAGAATTAGAACAAAATCCGCGTGATTTATCTTCTTTACGTGTCATTGTTTGTGGAGGATCTGCTTCACCTAAAGGGTTAATTCGTGCATTTGAAGAAAAATACGGAATTCCATTTGTGGTCGGTTATGGGATGACTGAAACTGCACCAATAGTTAGTTTGTCGACGCTCACATCCACGATGGATGAGTTGTCCATAGACGAACGCATCGATATGAGATCATTGCAAGGCATGACGGTTCCAGGACTAGAAGTTCGTATCGTCAATGAAACTGGAGAAGTTCCTTGGGATGGAAAAACGATGGGTGAATTAACCGTACGTGGGCCGTGGATTGCAAGTGAATACTACAAAGATGAGCGAACGCAAGATGCATTTCGCGACGGTTGGTTATATACGGGAGATATTGCGGTGATGACGGAAGATGGGTACATCAAAATAACGGATCGTACAAAAGATTTGATCAAGAGTGGTGGGGAATGGATTTCCTCCGTGGATCTTGAAAATGCCTTGATGACGCATGAAGCGGTCTTTGAAGCTGCAGTCATCGCCATTCCGCATGAAAAGTGGCAAGAACGTCCACTCGCATGTGTAGTGCTCAAAGATGGCAGCGAAAACCAAGTATCGAAAGAAGAACTGCTCTCCTATTTAGAAAGTCAATTCGCCAAGTGGTGGGTTCCAGATGATGTAGTGTTCTTAACGGAAATTCCAAAAACGTCAGTTGGGAAGTTCTTAAAGGCCGCATTAAGAAACGAACTAGCAGGAAGCAATATCGCATAAGAAAAAGCTGTTCCCATTTTCGCTTCAACGCGACGTTGGGAACAGCTTTTTTAATATGCGGACAATGGACTCTCTAAAGTTGTTTTAATTAAAACAATAAATGAGCGACCCCTGCGATTATTGGTAATGCAATAACGGTACGCAATAAGAAAACGACTACTAAGTCCATGATATTGACAGGGATTTTAGAGCCAAGGAGCAAGCCCCCAACTTCAGACATGTAAATTAACTGTGTGACTGATGTGGCTGCAATGACAAAACGTGTCATTTCAGATTCAATCATTTGCCCACCTAAAATTGCAGGTAAGAACATATCAGCAAATCCAACCACCATTGTTTGTGCGGCTTGCGCAGCTTCCGGTACACCTAAAAGCATTAATAATGGTTCAAATGGTTTTCCTAACCAGACAAATACATCGGTATATGTAGCAAGCATTAATGCGATGGTTCCAAACGCCATAACAACTGGGGCTACACCCATCCACATATCTAATACGTTTTTTAGCCCATCGGTAATGAATTTTGTAACAGAGCGGTTTTTATTCGCTTTTGTTAAGGCATTTTCAATTCCATGAGTAAAAATATTGTATCCTTCAGGTAACGACTCCTCGTGCTCATCGAATGGACGACCATCGATATATTCATCAGCTTTTCGTGATAATGGGTATATTCGAGGCATGATAAATGCTAAAACAATTCCCGCTCCCATAACTGTTCCATAAAAAGGAAGGAAATAACTTCCAAGTCCTAATTCTTCAATGACAACAATTGAGAAGGTAATCGACACAACGGAGAATGTTGTCCCGATAATGGCTGCTTCTTTCTTCGTATAATACCCTTGTTCATATTGTTTACTTGTTAATAGAACGCCGATTGTGCCATCGCCAATCCAAGAAGCCAAAGCATCAATTGAAGAACGCCCTGGTAATTTGAACAATGGACGCATCACTTTCACCATCATGGTACCGAAAAACTCAAGTAATCCAAAGTTTAGCAGCAATGGGAGAAGTAATCCGGCAAACAAGAAAATAGTGAACAAGAACGATAATAAACCTGTTGGGGATAATAATAGTCCACCAGTATCGCCGCTAATAACCGCTTCAGGTCCTGTATTTGTCACGACCATAACGGCAAAAATGGCTCCAAGTACTCGAACAACTGTCCAAAACAAATTCACTTGAAATAACTTTTCGAAAAATGATTGATCTTCAGGGTGTGGGTCTTTTTTGAACTGATAAATAATTGAACCAAGAGCGGCGATAATTAATACAATCGCGACAATCCATGGCATGATGGGTTCAACTACCCCCGCGACTAAATTTGCTAATATAGCGACAGGAATTTTCCATTCACCTTCATAACTGAATGGAATCATGAATAAAAATATTCCAATTATGGATGGGAATAGGAAAAGAATCCATGTGGAAAGGGAGAATTTCTTCATATTGCTAACCTCTTTTCTAACGAATAATTATGCAATAATTTATACTCTTCTACATCTTACTAAGCAAGTACACGCTTGTCTAGCATATACTGAAAATGCAAAATATTAAAAAAACAGCCACTCAATTAAATCAAATGGCCATTCATATTAAAATGATTCTTCAAAATCTTCATCCCAACGATAGATAAAAAAGCGTTCGTATGATAACCAATTCTCCGCTTCAGGTTCGCCTTCATCTACGCGTTTGTCCATTTCTTCTAACATCCATGCAGTTTGTGAGATGTGGGCTCGCATTGTAGCCATTTTTTGTTCACGAGCTGGTCGAATGTCATGGATAATATCCGGTTCGCCTAATTCATCTTTTGTATTGTTCGCAAATGCCACCCCGTGCAATTTGGGACGATGGTTTTCGTCCATTCTTCGTACAGCACGGACAACCGCTCGAGCCGTAGCTTCGTGATCTGGATGAACGGCATAGTTTGGATAGAATGTAATGACGAGAGAAGGGTTGGTTTCTTCAATTAACTTCGTCATCATTTGAACCATTTTTTCATCGTCTTCAAACTCAATGGTCTTATCACGCAATCCCATCATCCGTAAATCGGTAACTCCCATTGCTTCTACAGCGGCTAATAATTCTTGTTTTCGTGTATGTGGCAAAGACTCGCGAGTCGCAAAAGGAGGATTACCTAAGTTGCGTCCCATTTCACCCAACGTTAAGCACGCATAAGTGACCGGAGTACCTTGTTTAATATAAGTAGAAATCGTCCCTGAAACGCCAAATGCCTCATCATCGGGATGAGGAAATACAACGAGAACGTGTTGTTCATGTGCAAATGTCATGTGTTTTCCTCCTCTTTAATACGTGAAAGGTGTTTCACTAATTTGAAGCGCCACTGCTAATTTACCAGAATAATCATGACCGGCCATTAATAGGCGACCATGCTCATCTAATTCAAAATGAGTGATTCCTTGCGCATAAACCCAACCGTGAGGCAGTTTTAACCCAACTCGATGTGGGCTATCCCCCACTACTTTTCCTAACTCATACTTCACAATTACATTTCGAATAAATGCGCCTGCATTAAACACTGTTTCGTCAAAATGTGAGGCATACGCACCATTTGTCGTTTCAAGGTGAAGAAACACCTCTTTATCTGCAAAGGAATTCAACAATTCCTGCAATTTTTTAATTTGTACAACTTCCATACTACGTCCTCCTCATTTACCTGAAAACTACTCCCACTAAGTATAGAGAATTTTTTTCATGAAAGCGATTAGGAAGCTCAACAGGGGGCCATATACGACGTCCCAGCTAAAACTCCGAATGAGAGCCGCCTGCTCACGTTAACTGATAAAGGATAAAAGGCGCGATTTTTGAATCGAATCCCCGTTTACAACAATAACCACGATAATTACAACTAAACCTTCACTTTTTACAACTAAACTCAATAATATTACAACTAAACGTCAACGCCCCATTAATTTTCAATAAAAAAGCCACCTTTCCACAGACGGAAGGGTGACTTTTGGGGACATTAACCATTAATTGGCGTAACTTGCGGTTCGTTTAAGCGATATCTTCCTACGTTCATGAGGGGGTGGTTGCAATAATTACGCGCCTTTATCTAGCATTGTAGTCAAATTTAATCAGTGAAGCTCATCCGCTCGAATGAGTTGGATGCATATATAGGCAAGGCCAATTGTGAATAACAATGAACAGCCTCCCGCTAGCCAGTATTGTTGCATAAGCAGTCCAGTACTAATGAAGGCAAACAGAAGTACGACAATCAGCATACCGACCGTAAAGCATCCAAACCCAAGTGATTTCGCCCTCTCGGGAACTTGGCTTTCCTCCAAAGTCGACTGTTCGACCTTCCGCATTTTTTCTCGCCATTGATAATCGGACATTTCAAAACACCTCTATAAGTATCCTATCATTCGACTCTAGGTTGTACAATTTGAAAAATTCCCTTATCGTAAACATACAAGATAGATTGAGAAATGAAGAGAAAGGGGGAGAAAAATGTCAAATAAACAAAAAATTCAAGAGCTTGAAAAGTACTTAGAAGAATTGAAAGCACATCAAGACGAAACAGCTGCGACCCTTGAGACGACACATCCTCACTCATATGGTTGGAGGCAAAGAAAATCTTTTGTCAGCATCATTTGGCGAAACAAATTATTGTGGCTTATCTCTGGGTTGATTGCTCTCATCATAACCGTTCCATTTATGGCTTTATGGATGATAAAGGGAAGTACTTATACAGAAAACAAAGGAGCTTTTCTAGAACAAATTCAGTCATTAAATGAATTGGCTACGGCAGAAGCTTATACAAAAGTAATTATAGAGCGTCAAGATAATGCGATATTTGGAAAAGAAATTGGGCTTGATTTACCTGGAACAAAACGTCAGTTGCTGGTCGTTATCCCCGGATCTCTAAAAGCGGGAATCGACTTTTCAAGAGTGACCGTAAGCGACATTATCGTGAATGAAGAAGCCAAAACGGCCACGCTTACATTGCCAAAAGCCGAATTTTTAGGAGGTCCTGAAATTTTCTTCAATCAAGTCGAAGTCTTTTCTTATGAAGGATTATTCCGTGAAAAAGCAGACATTACGGAAGCTTTTGAATTAGCGGATGAAGCGAAAAGACTAATGATGGAAGAAACGACTGGACAAGGAGTACTAGAACGGGCAGAAGAAAATGCAGCTCGCTCTGTGTCTGAAATGTTTTCATTCGTCGAATATGAAGTAACGGTATCTTTTGAGGAGTGAGGGGCTTGGAAAAAAAGATTTTTGAAAATGATTGGCAACAAATACTAGTGAATGAATTCGATAAACCTTACTACATCCAGCTGCTTCAGCTATTAAAAGAAGAATATGCACATGAAACGATTTATCCTGAAATGAAAGATATTTGGAGTGCGTTTCAAGCAACCTCATATAAAGAAGTCAAAGTCGTCATTGTGGGCCAGGATCCTTACCACGGAAAAGGGCAAGCGCATGGTATGAGTTTTTCAGTGAGACCCGGATTGAAACATCCACCAAGTTTACGAAACATCTTCAAAGAGCTAAAGGATGATTTAGGATGCGAGGTTCCATATGATGGCACGTTAACGAAGTGGGCCGAACAAGGCGTTTTTCTATTAAACACGGTTCTCACTGTTCGAGAAGGTCTTGCACATTCACATAAAGGGGTAGGATGGGAACAATTTACCGATGAAGTGATTCGAAAATTATCAGATCGTGATACACCAATAATCTTTGTTTTGTGGGGAAAACCAGCACAAATGAAACGTCAGCTGATTGATACTTCTCGTCATGCCATTATTGAATCTGTTCACCCAAGCCCACTTAGTGCTTATCGCGGATTTTTTGGAAGTAAGCCCTATTCGAGAATTAATCAGCAACTTACGCAATGGGGGATACAACCAATAGACTTTTGTTTGAAGTAGATTTCATGGTAAAGTGGAATTTGGAAAAGGAGGGTGACTCAACATGATCCCATTAAGTCGAGTTGTCACCGAAATTAATAAACATGTATCCGTTGCCAAGGGAAAAGGCGACGATCAAAGTATTCGTGATTCGTTAGTTGCGATTCGGGCGTTATGTGACGTGGCATTAAGCGAACAACCAATCGTGAATCCTCCAGTTATGCCGATTCAATTCGCACAACCTACACAACCCACTCCAGCTGTACAAACGATTTCAGGCGGAGAACGAATGAAAGAAGAAGATGCGAACGGTGATTCGTTATTTGATTTTTAAACCAATTGAAAGTAGGAATAAACGATGCCATTTTTTATCATTGCAGGTGCAATTAATGCATTCTTAGCCGTCGCATTCGGTGCATTCGGCGCACACGCACTTAAAGAAAAACTGTCTGAAAAATATTTAGCAATTTGGGAAACAGCTGTTCAATACCAGATGTATCATGCAATTGGTTTAATTGTTATTGGTATTTTAATGAGCTCAAGCATTATTGGGAATGTAACTCAGCTTAACTGGGCTGGTTATCTTATGTTAGCGGGAATTATCATTTTTTCAGGTTCTTTATATGTCTTAAGTTTAAGTGGCATTGGCATTTTAGGAGCGATTACCCCTATAGGAGGCGTGGCCTTTCTTTTAGCATGGGTTTTCATTGTCGTGGCTGTCGTCAAACATCTAAATTAATGGAGAGAGCTCTCGTAATCGAGAGCTCTTTTGTTTTCAATAAAACGTTATTTTAAGGTTAGCTAAACGAGTAAAATGATTCATTTCATAATCAACTCAGACTGTAGACAAACGATATTATGAGTAAATATTACAGTGTACAATTGATCTTTTAATTAGCAGGATTTTTGTATTTAGCATAAATAAGAGAGAAATTCATGAAATGACCGCTTTCCGTGGGCTCGCGCCGAACTCACTCGAGCTTTGCTCAAGTGGATTTCGACGTCTTCGCTATCCCACAGGAGTCGGTCATTTCATTCATTTTGATGTAGGGGTGACAGAAGATGGTTTGTAGAAAATTTAAGCATTCACAATATTAGTTGAAGATACTTAGGGGGTATCAGATTTCTCTAATGTAAACGTATCTCTACATATCATTCCAGTAGTTAGTTGGTCGGTTATTTCTGAAGACTCCTGCGGAAAAACGAGACAAGCTATTCCGAGGAGACTAGCGTTTCGTCCGCGGAAAGCGA
>JBFGKX010000040.1:0-14156 GCA_041576455.1 Paenisporosarcina sp.
TATGGGGTCTAGCTTGTTTCGTTTTTCCGCCGGAGTCTTCAGAAATAGCGGACGATTTAGTTACTGTAATCATAAGGAGTACTATGGTAACAGAAGAGACATCTGTAGATTAAATTGGAGTGAAGTCGAAGAATGAAACCGTGTCCGCGAAACACGTCCGTCGCAGAGAAAATCAACGTCTTCTTGTATATGCTCTTTTTTAATCGTATACAATTATGTTTACTTACATTTTAGAGGGGGACTAATATAGTCCCGCTTTTTTTAGTGGAGAGTTAAAATAATTATTATGGCTTTTTAGTAAAGAAATTTCATCAGTGTAATCACGATAAATACTCATCATTTCGTTCTCCATAAAGTGGCTATTTTTTTGCGAAAATGCTAAAATGGGAACAAGTATTCTGTTTTAAAAGGAGTGATAAAGATGACAGCTATCCGTTTTTTTCATGTGGCAGATTTACACCTTGATAGTCCGTTTAAAGGGGTAACATCAATGCCTGATCATCAGTTAAAAATACTACGCGACAGTACATTTGAAGCATTCCAATCGCTTATTGAAACGGCCATTAAAGAAAAGCCCGACTTCATTCTCATCGTTGGGGATATTTACGATGGGGAAGACCGAAGTTTACGAGCACAACATAAATTTCAACAAGGAATGGAATCCCTAAATCATCATGATATTCCAGTTTATTTGAGTCATGGGAATCATGATCATTTAAGTGGAACATGGACACGTTTTAAACTCCCAAAGAATGTGTATGTATTCCCTGAAAATACAGAAAAAGTGAAAATACAAATTCGCCAACAAGACGTTTATATAAGTGGCTTTAGCTATAAAAATCGTCATGTGAAAGAATCAATGATGAATTCTTTTGAAGAAGCTTTTCATTCGGATGCAATTCATATCGGCATGCTGCATGGAAGTTTAGCAGGTGATGTGACGCATTCTGTATATGCGCCGTTTACAAAGAATGAACTCATTAGTAAAAATTATGATTACTGGGCCCTTGGTCATATACATAAACGACAAATTCTACACAAGGAGCCACCAATTGTTTATTCAGGCAATATACAAAGTAGGCACCGCAATGAAAAAGGGCCGAAAGGGTTTTATGATGTCACACTTGATAAGGGAGATGCGCAACTTACATTCATTTCTACCTCTGCTCTAATTTATGACCAAATTAGTTGCTCATGTAAAGAGATCATACACGCAAATGAATGGTTTGAAGCAATTGAAGAGTCGATTGATAAATTCCGTAATCAATATGGAGCAGGCGTAATTGAGGTTCAATTAACTGATGTTAATACTATTGCACAAACAATGCTTGAAGACACACCAATGGAAGAATGGCTTTCAATGGTAAGAGAATCGCAAGAACTGAAAACTCCAATGATATGGGTCCAATCTATCTCTATAAAATCTTCTGACTTATTAATTGTTGAATCAACGGGTCTTACAGAGACTGTGATTTCTCAAATGAAGAATTGGGACACACAACAATGGAAAGAAATCGTCAGTGAAGTGTATCAACACACTCGATTGAGTCGTTATTTGGATAAATTGACTGAAGAAGAATATGAAGCGATTGAGGAACAAGCACGTGCGTTAATTCAATTGGAACTTTTAGTAAAGGAGTGAGGAACTACTCATGTTCATTCAAAAGCTTGTAATTTACGGATTCGGTCAGCATGATGACATGTCCATAAATCTAAAAGATGGAATTAATGTATTTTTTGGATGGAATGAAGCAGGAAAAACAACGATTCAACAATTTATATTGTCAGTATTGTTTGGGTTCCCACATCGCAACCAAGGTATTCTCAGATATGAGCCCAAAGGTGGAGGGCGATACGGTGGACAAGTTCATATGAAACATCCAGAGTTCGGTGATGTAATCATTGAACGTGTCAAAGGAAAATCAGCAGGCGACGTAACAGTTTTCTTTGAAGATGGGAGGACAGGGGAAGAAGAAGCGTTACAGCAAGTGCTTTATCACTACAATCGAGCTTCTTTTGAGTCCATTTTCTCATTTTCCATTCATCAATTACAAGAGTTTGAAAAAATGACGGAAGAAGAATTAAGCAAAACGCTTTTTGCATCGGGTACGACCGGTATAGATTCAATGACTAAACTTGAACAGAAGCTAATGAAAGAAATGAATGCACTGTTTAAAAAATCTGGAAAAAATCCTGAAATGAATGTAAAAATAGAAGAAGTTCGGACACTTGACCAATCTTTAAAAGCGGAAAGAGTAAAAATTGATCAATACGAGCCTTTAAATCTGCGTATATCTGAAATTGATTTACAACTTCTCGAATTGAAAAATGAAGAACAGCATCTAAAACAACAATATGAGCAACTTGCCAAATACCGTCAAGCTAAGCCGCTACTTGAAAAACAAGTACAAATCGAAACCGAACTTTCAACAATCAAACAACTAGTATTTCCACCTGAAGGAATTCGTCGCTACGAAGCATTAAAAGATCGTGTGCAAGAACTGAATGTTCAAATCGATCAACTTCAGAAAGATAGTGTTCAAACACAACTACAATTAAATGAAAAAATTTCATCGGAACATCTAAAAGCTATAGAAGAATTATTGTCAAAAGAATCGCAGTGGCATCAATGGCTAATTCGCAAGCAACAACTTAAAAATGAAGTAGAACAAACGAAACGTGAAATGCAACAACAGGCACGCATGCTAGGTATTCAAAATGAAGTTCATTTTAACCTTGTGAAAGAAATGGATGTTTCACTTCAAAAAGAAGAATATTTTCACCAAGTCATGCAAAGGTTGCAACATGCCGATGATACTGTTCGTTTTGAAAAACAAAGCATCGAACGCCTTCAATTCGAAAATGAAGAGATTGAATGGAAAATTCAACAACTCAAGACATCTGAGCCTAGTGAAAAAGAAGTACAACAGGTTGCGAAGCAGCAATTATTAATAAGAAAGCTTGCTGAACTTAAGGCACAGCAGCACCATAATGTTGTACCTTCCAACCGGTTAGATTTCCCATTAATCGTATGTGTGCTAATCTTTTTGTCTTCTATTATAGGAACAATTATCCTTGGAAATTGGGGAATCGCCACAGGAGGGTTCATTTTAGCGGTACTGATATTTATTTTGTTAAAGAAAATGGATCAAGCGCAACCTGAAATCCAAAAGAAAGATCTCACAAGTGAAATTTCGTTGCTTGAAGAAGAATTGACAAGGACTGAAATGCTAGAAAATCGAGTTAGATCTTATAACGATCGATTATTTCAGCTCACAGATCATCAACAAGAAAAACAACAAGTGATAAGGAAGATAGAAGAGAATAGTGAGATTGCTGATCGAAAACGTGAGGAAGCAAATGAAACACTCAATCAGTTTTTACAACAATATGGGTTTGATGGACTGTTGCAACCCAAATTGTTTCCAGAACTCTTTAATCGCATACGCCAAATTCAAGAACTACATCAAAAGGTTTTTGAAAAATCGACTGAAATTCAAGACATTGATAAAAACATAGAACATCGACTTAAATTAATTATGCAAGTAACAAACGAATCATTTCCTGTAGAAACTGCATATCATCGTTTGAGAGAAATATTTAATGCACAAGTAGAGGTGCAAAAAGATCAAGTAGTGGCACAAAAAAAAGTAAGTGAATGGGCTCAACAACTAACAGAAAAACAAAAAATCGTCGAAATTCAGTCACATGAGATTCAATCACTTTGGGATGAAGCAAAAGTAGACACTGAAGCAACTTTCTATGAAGCAGATACCTTATTCCGTAAGAAGCAGTTAATGCAACAAGATTTAAAAGCAATAAAAACACAGTTGGATGCAATTGGCACATTCCATTTGCTAAATGAAGAAAATCAAGATATAACATGGCAAATTGATCAACTTGATGAACAATCAAAAACGATAATGAATACTCATCATCAATTGTTAGAGGAAAAAGCGTTGTTAAAACAGCAAGTTCGTTCATTGCTAAGTGATTTACATTATGGTCAAATCTTACAACAATTTGAGCAAAAGAAGGCTGAACTTGCTGAACTTGCACGCAAATGGTCAGTGAATAAAGCGGCAAGTGAGGCGATTAAGCAAACAATGCATCACTTAAAAGAAAAACGTCTCCCTTATGTTCTTCAACAAGCACAAAAATACTTCATCTACTTAACTAACGGTTGTTATGATTCATTGGTAGTAAACGAAACTGGTATTTTTGAAGCTGTAAATCCAAAAGGAATTCGTTTTCGAATGATTGAACTTAGTCAAGCCACGAAAGAACAAGCCTATATTTCCTTGAGGTTTGCATTGGCAGAGTCACTTATTGATTCCGTACCGCTGCCAATCGTTATGGATGATCCATTTGTACATTTTGATCGTTTCAGGGTAAAACAAATGGTACAATTAATGACAGATTTAGAAAGTAATCATCAATTCTTGTACTTTACTTGCCATGAAGAGATGACAACAATCTGGCCGCAAGCGCATGTTATCGATGTTGCAGCGTTGAAAAAAGAAAGGAGTGTGCCGGCGAAATGAAAGGGATTACAAACTTAGCAGTGGGAGAAACTGTAGACCACAACTTGTTAATAAAACAATCAACAAAGGCGTTTACCACAACGGGCAATCCATTTATGACACTAATCTTGCAAGATAAAAGTGGAGACATTGAAGCAAAACTTTGGGATACAAATGAGGAACATGAAACGTTATATCATTCGGAAGCAATTGTTCGAGTGGGCGGAGAGATTCAACATTATCGTGGGAAAAATCAATTGAGAATTAAGAGCATTCGACCAGTTAAAGAGGATGAGGGCATTTCGTTAAGTGATTTAGTACCGTCTGCTGAAAAGCCAAAAGAAGTATTATTTGAAGAGTTAATGCAATTTTTCTTTGAAATGCAGAATCCACAAATTCAACGCATTACGCGCCACTTATTAAAAAAGCATCAAGATGCAATCATGACGTATCCTGCAGCAACTAAAAATCATCATGATTATGTTTCAGGATTAATTGATCATGTAGTTTCAATGTTAAAGCTTGGAAAATCTTTATGTGATTTATATCCATCTTTAAATAAAGATTTATTGTATGCAGGAATTATTCTACATGATATTGGAAAAGTGACAGAGTTATCTGGACCAATTGCAACATCGTACACGATTGAAGGGAACTTATTAGGTCATATTACAATTATGGTGAATGAGATTTCAAAAGCAGCAGAAGAATTGCAAATCAGTGGAGAAGAAGTAATGCTTCTTCAACATATGGTACTCTCGCATCACGGCAAAGAAGAGTGGGGCAGTCCTAAAAAGCCAATGCTTCGTGAAGCAGAAATTTTGCACTACATTGATAATATTGACGCTAAGATGAATATGTTAGATCGCGCATTAAATAAAACAAATCCAGGTGAATTTTCAGAGCGTTTATTCGCACTTGAAAATCGTTCGTTCTATAAACCAATATTTGAGTAATTAGAACGTTACGAGTGCTCAACTCTTATATTGGAACAATTTTTTCCAATTAAAAGTAATCGATGGAACATCGGATTGGACTACTTGTTTTGCATGGAAGATGTGATCCGAAAATTAAATGTAACATTCTTAGCCAATAAATAGAAAAAGGCGCATCCTAAAAGGAAGCGCCTTTTTCTTATTCTGAATCTGTAGTAGCATCTTCAGCGTTTAAGATTTGATCAATTGCATCTTTAAGATCTTCGTCTTTGATCTTAATATCTGCGTCTTTCATCATCTTCGATACTTTAGGAAGTAATGAACTTTGATCTGCTTTTTGCAGTTTCAAAGTACGTGCAATTTCTTCCTTATTTTCTTCAAATGTACCAATATCTGTTTCTCGCGTATCTGTCACTTGAATAACATGATACCCAAATTGAGATTGGACCGGATCACTTATTTCATTTACTTCTAAAGCTAATGCAGCATCAGAAAATTCTTTTACCATTTTATCTGAAGTAAACCAACCAAGTTCGCCACCTGATTGTTGAGCTGCTTGTTCAGTCGAAAATTCTTTTGCAACTTTAGCAAAATCAGCCCCGCTATCAAGTTTAGCTTTCACTTTTTTAGCAGTTTCTTCGTCAGCTACTAATACATGACGTGCATTTAATTCTGTCTTCAAGTTTTCATATTGAGCTTTGATTTCTTCTTCAGAAACCTCAACTCCATCAGATAATGCTTTTTCTTGTAAGATATTTAAACGAATGTACTTTTTATATCCTGCTTCTGTTTGTCCTTGTTGTGCAAGGAATTGTTCGAAATTTTCGCCCATTTCTTTTTTCTCTTTGTCAAATTGAGCGTCAACTTCTTTGTCGGTTACTTCATATTTTGAAGCTAAAACTTTTTCAATAACGAGTACTTGCAAAGCTTGTTTACCAACTGAAGATTTCATTTCTTCATACAGTTCGTTTTTTGTAATATCGCCAGCTTTAGATGTTACAATTACTTGTTTGTCATCTGTTGCTGACTCTCCACTACAAGCTGATAAAGCTAAAATAGATGCTGTTAAAGTCAATGTCAATACTGATTTTTTCATAAGAATTCGCTCCTAACTGTCTACTACATGCAGTAGTTACTATAACATAAACGAAAGTAAAACAAAAATGGTTCCCTTCATTGCCTACCATTGATAATTAATGGAGCATACGATACTAAAGAGGAAGGGGGTGTGCGACGTGAGTGGAGGATATCCTCAACAATCCAGCTTTGCGTTACTTGTTGTTCTATTTATTTTATTAATTATCGTAGGTGCAGCATTTTTGTATTAGTAAAGAAAAAGTCCATTTGCCTGTTATCAGGCGAATGGACTTTTTTATGCGGTAAATAAAATTTCTACATAAAACGATATTAATAAGATAGTCACCAATACATTAATCGTACGGAAAATCTTATTCTGTTTCTCTTCAGGAATTTCTCGTTGCATACATAATGCGTATGTCATTCGATTAATTTGGAATAAATACACAATCGAGAATAGTACTACTATCGCGATAATCAAGTCTATCTCTCCCCTCTGCCAATCTTAACTAGCATATCAAAAACACGTGAAAAAGAACAGTAAACCATTGTATTAGATGGTAGCAGGAGGAAGTAAGATTTCATATCCTGTTTCTGTTTCTTCAATGTACGCTTTTTTAGGTGACCGGGCAAGATTTTTAATATAAAGCAAATCAATGAGACAAAGTCCACAATGATAAGCAAGTAACATCGTAAAATAATGACCAAACGCTGGGAGCATGAAAGCACCAGTCATTAAAAGAGTGTTAATGATAATAAATGGAGCAAGTAAAGCAGTTAAGAAATGTATTTTAGGAACTGGTTCTTTAATTCGAATAGACAAAAGTGGTAAAAATCCAAATTGAGTTTTAATTGAAAGTTTAATTCGACTACGATAGCGAAGCAAAGGAATTAAATGAAAACTTTTATGGATTGGATAAAGCAACATAAAACTACTTAAAAACACTAAAAAGCGCTCATCCGAAAGGCGGTTGTCATGTAAAATCTCAAGTAATACATAAAATAGTGAGAACACAGCAATTCCAATTAGAGATGATAGCATAAAAATTCGATCGAAACCGTATTGTTTTTTTACGTTTATAGTTTTCCAGCAGTGCACTGTATGCATCCCCTAATGTTAAATAATGTGCTTGCAGATACATACATTACGATGTTTTATTAAAAAAAGCAAGTATACGATTATTACATTTTAGAGAGCGTTTTCAATCATGCATACTTCTAGTTTGTTTCTGCAACTCTTGGTTTTAAATTTCCGATTTTTTCATCAAAAGACTGATCAATATTTTTAAGAGAGTGTTCAAAGATTTCCATGAAGTCATCCCCATAAATATTTCGAATGACAGCCATCACTTCCATAAATTCAGGGAAACGACCGTACAAGTCTTTTAAAGGGAGTGAACCTTCAATAACTAAGTGCGGAGAATCATGATAATGTTCAATCATTTGTAATAACAATGCTTCACCTTGTTCAGTTAGTTCTACATACGTATTTCGTTTGTCTTCATTTCTTTTTGAAAATGATAAGAGACCACGTTCTTCTAATTTTTTTGAAAAATTAAAGGCTGTGGATACATGCATCACACCAAACTTTGCAACATCAGAAATGGAAGCACCTTTTAAATGGTGTGAAATCCATAAAATATGATGTTCATTAATATTCAAATTATAGGGTTTTATCCATTGTTGCCAATCTTTTTCCACTGCTTTCCAAAGTGCTTTAGACAGCTGGGCAATCCGTTGACTGTAGAGCATGGCTTCTTTCATTGTATACAATTGATCAGCCAATATGTCACCTTCTTCCATAAAAATTGGTTTTTATCATTATAGCAATAAAGTAAAGGTCTGCATAGTTAGAATTTTTGAAAAATTAAATCTGTTAGTTATTGCTATTAATAGTCCACAAAGAAGTTGCGCTTTTCTAAGGTGAGCCTCAAAGCTACTCAACGCTTTGCTGGCTTGGCCGAAAACAAGTTGTATAAAAATATTTTTACAAAATTCGTTCTCTGAAAAGTCAACGTTCTCGCTTACCACTTTTGGCGCAATGGACTACTCGAAATAATAATGCTCGAAATCCGATACTAGGAAAAGAACGATTAATTAGCATAGCTAAAAGTAAAAAGGGAAAAAGAGTAAACAAATGTGTAAATTCATCGTTGTTTACTTTTAGATAAACGATGTGGAGGATTTTGTAGGGTTCAAAAATAGAAAAAGGCCCTACAAAATTTTGTAGGACCTTTGGTTTCGTCTTTAATTAGTTGGCGAAGAATTTTTTTGGTGTTTCGCTAAAGCTTTTTCCAATTCTTCCATGGCCAATTGAATGGAATCAATTTCAGTTTGCAAACTCTCTTGAATCGGTCCAGTTTCTGTTTGCCACTTTTGCACGGATTGTCTTAATTCATTCATTGTTTCGGGAACTTCTGTTTTTACTTCTTTCGTCAAGCCGGCAATTGAATGTTTTAAATCATTAAGTTGAACTTTTACTTCTGATAATTTCAGTTTCCATTCAGAAGAGGTCAATTTGACGTTTGAACGTAAGTCACTACCAGATTGAGGAGTAGAGAATAAGACCGCAGTTGTCCCAGCAATAACTCCTGTTACTAGGCCAACAAAAAATGTAGAGGCTTTCATTATAGACGCACTCCCTTCATATATATGTATACTATTCCTTCATTTCAATTAATTAAAACATGTTAAACATGCCAAAACAACATGAAAAGTAAAAGTAATGTTCTTATTAGAAATCGAATCTTGACTTCGAAAATCTAAAATAACGCTAGAACAAGTTTTTAAACGTATTTTGTAGCTAACGGTAGTCGCAAAAAATGGCCTGCCACTCAGGGCAGACCATCTATTTTTAGTTTGAAAACGCTGTTTCGAATTTCGAACGTTTCACTAATTGTGTAACGATCGGGAAAATAAAGAAAAATGCAATAGCATTTAGTGCAACTGCTGGCAATACGACCCCGACAATTAATGCACCAAACGGAACATCTACACCAAGTACAAAAATAGCAACAGATAAGAAAATGACACCGGATAACAATGTCCCTAATCCAGTTAAGGCTACTGTAATTGAAAGTCTTCTTGTAAAGTGCTTTAGTGCTAAGACGACAGCGAAAAATACGAAGGCTGTAATAAATTTATCTACGACGTTCGGAATAAACCCGGCTGGAAAAGTCGAAAATAGTCCAGATAAAACGCCTGTAGTAATTGCTAGTAAAAATACATGAGATGTTTTTGGAAATAGTAAGATTCCAATAAACATCATCGTTAACATAAAGTCCGGTTTCATTCCACCACTAATCCCAGGAATGACTAAGTACAACGCAGCTCCAACACCGACTAGAAGGGCCATTAAAACAAGGTTTTTTGTATTCATTTTCTCATCTCTCCTCAACTTTACTAAACTATTTATTGGGTTCTTCTGACGTATCCTATGATCGACAGCAAGAAACTTACTCATGATTTTACAAGGTCAACCGACAATATGCAAGCTTTACTGGTGTAGGTTCGCTTTAATTTTTTCGGCATACTCAGCAAACATTTCTTTCGTATAAAGTTTCTCTTTAGTGTGCCAACTAGCTTTAAACCCATCCGTTTGATCATATCTCGGGATGAGATGAAGATGGAAGTGAAATATACTTTGGCCAGCAGGAGCTCCATTATTATTTAGTAAGTTTAAGCCGGCGGGTTGAAAGGAAACTTTAAGAGATTCAGCAATTTTAGGTACTACAGAAAATAATTGTCCAGCTTCCTCCCCTGACATGTCATATACATTTTCGTGATGTTTTTTGGGAATGAGCAATGTGTGACCTTTAGTTAAAGGCATTATATCCATAAAGGCTAATACATGCTCGTCTTCATAAACTTTTGTGCTAGGAATAGAACCATCAACAATTTTGCAAAATAAACAATTACTCATCTTGTCCACGTCCTTTCAGAATATGAACCTAAGTTTATCATATAAAGAAGGCACAAGTGAAAAGCCATTTAACGTTTTTTTTGATAAGATAGAATAGAAAAGGGGTGCATCTGATGAACGTTTTAGAAGTAAGAGCAGTAACAGGTGGTTACACTAGAAAACCTGTCATTCATGATTTATCTTTTTCAATTGCTCCAGGTGAATTAGTGGGACTTATTGGTCTTAATGGGGCTGGCAAAAGTACAACCATTAAACATATCATCGGTCTGATGAACCCAAAGGACGGAGAAATTCGATTAAATGAAGTAACCATGAAAGAAAACATAGACAAATACCGTTCTTCATTTTCGTATATTCCAGAAACGCCAGTATTGTATGACGAATTGACCTTAAGAGAACATTTAGAGCTAACTGCGATGTCATATGGATTAAATCAAGAAACTCTTGCGACACGATCAGAAGTATTGTTAAAAGAGTTTCGCATGGAAAAACGATTAAACTGGTTTCCTTCACATTTTTCAAAAGGAATGCGCCAAAAAGTGATGATTATGTGCGCATTCTTAGTAAACCCTTCATTATATATTATCGATGAACCGTTTGTGGGACTTGATCCTCTCGGTATCCAGTCATTATTGGATCAAATGAATGAAAAGAAAAAAACGGGTGCCTCTGTGCTAATGTCTACTCATATCTTATCTACTGCAGAACGTTACTGTGACCGAATCTTGTTACTGCATAACGGACGTATTCGAGCTCAAGGCACAATGAAAGATTTGCGAGATGCTTTTAATATGCCACTTGCTACATTAGATGACTTGTACATCGCAATGACAAAGGAGCAAGATCATGAAGAACTTACATGATGTATGGCAGAAACGCTTTCTTCATTACGTAACTGAACTTCAAAAATATTTAAAATATGTGTTTACAGGTCATCTTGCGATTGTTATTGTTTTTGTCCTTGGCGCAGGTGGTTATCAATATAGTGAATGGTTGAAGACTGCACCTTCGAACTTCCCGGCAATTTGGCTAGTAGCTATAATCATCGGCTTTTTACTTACGTTTAGTGTGTCAGTCACCTTACTGCGTGAACCTGATCAAGTATATTTATTACCCTTAGAATCAAAGCTTATGGTATTTATGAAAAAAGCATTACTTTGGACGTTTTGGTCACAACTTTATTTAGTGATCTTGCCATTTATTATCGCCATTCCTTTACTTCGTCAAGTTGGGGATGTACAGCCATTGACTCTTGGATTTGCATTTTTGTTCATCCTTTTAATGAAGTGGTGGAATGTGCAAGTAGAATTCACATTTGGTTGGGCGAATGGTGGACAAGGGGTATGGGGAGACAGAATAGTTCGCCTTATTGTTAACATCATCGTAATTGTTGCGCTCTTTACCATAAAGCCTGTCTATATTTTATTATTGAGTTTACCAGTTATTTTTTACTATGTTACATGGAAACGTCAAATGCTAGGGCAGCCGTTTCCATACGAACATTTTGTGAAAATAGAACAGAACCGAATGTTACGATTTTATCGATTTGCTAATTATTTTACAGATGTTCCTCATATACGTGGTAGCATTCATCTTCGTCCATGGGTAAGTAGCTTTTATCGATTGGTGCCTTTTCATCAGAAAAATGCACAGGAATTTTTGGTATTTCGAACTTTCGTACGTACGGATGATACCTTTTACTTATGGCTGAGATTAACCGCACTGTCTTCATTAGGAGCAGTATTCATCGATATTCCAATCGTTGTAATGATTTTTGTTGCTGCGTTAGCATTTGCATCCGCGATTCAAATCAAACAGGCACTATCATCATCTAGCGAATTTCGAATGGACATGCTTTATCCATTACACGAAAGTGCACGAAACCTAGCAATATTAAAAGTAGTACGAATCGTACAATTTTTCCAAGCTTTAATAATCTTCATTGCGTTACTAGTTGGAGGTTTGGAGCATACCATTTTATATGGCTTGCCCATTGTAGTAGTACTTGTAAGTGAAGTGACATTAAAAATGAGTAAATAGTTTATCGAATAAGGTGCTAACTCTAAAATTCAATAGAGTTAGCACTATTTTTATTAAGAACTAGATATATTGGATGGCAAATTTTTAAAAATGAAGAAATTGTTCAAGAGGACCATTTGGTTTAATCATTTCTTGAATGTCGAGGAGTGGTATGGTGAAGTATGGAAATCCAACTGCATAAGGTGTGATTTCGTAAAGTTGGAAGTAAAGAACAAGTGCATGATCGGCCAGATAAAAATCTTGGTCATCTCTAATCTTGGTAAATTCGTCAAAAAGAGGAATATCCCATTCTTTTATTTTCGTGTCGATAATGTTCGATAATTTTGTGATGTAATCACTTGGGCGACTAAATAAATCGTGTAAACCATAAAGATACCCCGTCCTACTACTAAAGAGTAATGATTTAACAACGGTCATGCCGTGTGCACCACCTGTGAAGGAGTAAACGGTTATGGTTAGACTTAATATTCCTCTGGAGTTCGTTTTAATTTCAAATTGCCCGATTAATTCCTGTAAATTAGAATCGTGATAGCCAAGGTCAACTAGCGTAGCATTTATAGTGGATACAATGGTAGCGTTAATATTTATTTCTGCTTGTCGATTCTCTAGACCCATTACAAAGGGATAATAAATAGTGATGTGTGGAGATTGTTTTCGAAAAATATTATATCCGACTAATACTGGTACATCCATTCAAACATCCTTTCAATCATAAAAAATTCTCATAAGCCAAGAAACTAATCTTTATCTTCCAAAATGGTTACCTTAAATGTGCCCAAGCCAATAGAAGTAGATAGTTGATTCGTCATAGTTTGAATGTAGTTTTCTGCCTTTTTCCGGCTTGTATCGATTCCATGCAAAACGATAGTTATTTCTTTATCATCCATACTAAATATCGTATAGCCAATGCTTCCAGTAGGTTTGTACCCTTCATTTTTTAACGCGGTCATAAGCATTTGTTGGAAATTATTTTCAATCATTTTCGTTGTAACAATTTCTACTTCTTTCACGTCACGAAGGTAAAGGTCCTGATCCGATTCGGTGGACAAAGATGACAAAATAACAACTAAAACAACTATGCAAATGCTGATAAGACTTAGCAGTAGTATTCCGTTGTTTGACCTTCTCAAATTTCCCCTCCTATTTTCAATCGTTGTAAAAAGATATGCCAATTATCGACAAATATGCCCCCATAATAGCGAGCTTCCCTTACACGTTGTAATTGAATCAGGCGAAGAAGATCTTTAGAAGACAAGATACGCTTAACGATGAGGGATATAAAAACCTAATAATATGTATGTGTAACTCGTTCAGTTAAGTAAAAGAACATTAAATTCAACCGATAATTGCATTATTTTCAGTGTGAATTCAACAAGATGTTGTACTCATCGAAAAAAGATTTCCATCAAAGAAATGCTACATACGTAATAATTAAGGTATTTTTTTCATCAATTTACAGAGTGAGTTAATCCATAACAATCAAGGATTCTTAACCTAATTTATTTTTAGTGATGAAATAGAAGGAAGGATTTCATGCCATTCGAGATTTCAAGCAAATAAGTACTTAATAAAGGATTCGGTCAATGATTAACCATCCATGATCAGTGACCATCAACAGAGCACAATATAATGAAATTACAACTAAACTGACGATAATGA
>JBFGKX010000041.1:0-13992 GCA_041576455.1 Paenisporosarcina sp.
TGGTCCATTCCCAGACGCTGTTGTCGGGCATTTAGATAAGAGTCACATAACGGTTCATACGTATCCTGAGTATCATCCTGATGAGGGAATAAGTACGTTCCGTGCGGATATCGACATTTCAACTTGCGGAGAAATTTCTCCATTAAAAGCTTTGAATTATTTGATTCACTCATTTGAAACGGATGTAATGGTGATGGATTATCGAGTTCGTGGCTTTACGAGAGACGTAAAAGGGCACAAATTGTTTATTGACCATGACATTAATTCAATTCAAAATTACATCCCAGCAGACTTAGAAGAATCCTTTGAAATGATTGATGTAAACGTGTATCAAGAAAATATCTTTCATACAAAATGTAAATTGAAGAAATTCGATTTAAATAATTACTTATTTGGTTATACAGAAGACGAGCTATCAAGTGAAGAAAAAAAATCGATTACGAAGAAAATTAAAACAGAAATGGACGAAATATTTTACGCAAAAAATATGTCGAGAGAAAACTAAACTGAAAACGGTTTAGTTGTGGAAAGTTAAAAAGGGCCAATTAGGTGCTGCACCTCAAAAGTTAGAGTTAAAAATCTAACTTTTGAGGTGTTTTTTACATTAACTCAAAGAAAAATGCTGAGTTGTTGGAATGAAAACTTACAATAGATGTTTGTATCTCGATATTGCAAAATGGTCGATTACATCAAAGATGCAAGTTAAACCAAACTGAATAACTTTCAGCCAGTCGAAAAGTCCATAACCCAGAGGACACGACAACTTGTTTTACGCTTCTTATTAAATCAAGTTCCTCCAAATATCACGTTTTACAATGGATCATTCCTTCTATCAGACATTAATCAATTAAATTGTTTTCCTAGCTCACGAGAACGGCTTTCAGCTTCTTGTAAACAGCTTGCAAGCATGTCTGAAAACCCATGATCTTGTAAATCTTGAATCCCCGCTTCTGTCGTTCCACCTGGACTTGTCACTTTCTTTCGAAGCGCAGCTGGAGTTTCTGTTGTCTGACGTAGCATTTCGGCAGAACCGGCAAGCGTTTGAACGAGCAATTCTCGTGCCACTTGTGAAGATAACCCGAGATTTACGGCTGCTTTTTCAAATGATTCAACTAAATAATAAATGTAGGCTGGACCACTTCCTGACAAAGCCGTGACGACGTGAAGTTGTTCTTCTTCCACTTCAACGACGGAGCCAATTAGACTGAGTAGATGAATCAATTCTTTTCGATCAGTATGCGTCACTCGTGGATTACTTGCCAATGCACTAGCAGACATGCCGATAGTGGCTGATGTATTTGGCATACAGCGGGCGATAGGTCTCGTGCCGAGTCCTTTTTCAATGGCTTGAATTGGCACGCCAGCTAACACAGAAAGAACAACTGCTTTTGAAGATAGGTAAGGGGCAATGGAAGACATCCCATTTTCCACATCTTTTGGTTTCATGGCAAGAATGACGAGATCTGCAGTTTTGAGGATTTCTTTATTTTTGCATACAATTTGGATGCCATACGCTTTATTTAAAGACGTCAGTTTTTCTCGATCAGATTTATTCATAATATAAAGGTCTTCTGGAGCTACCGCTTTCTCTTTCATCCAGCCGTGTATCATCGACTGCGCCATCGAACCCGCTCCAACAAAAACAATTGTCTTCATTTTAACTCCTCCTTATGTGTATAAAAAAATGCGCTCCCGTCCTAATAAAAGGACGAAAACGCATGTTTCCGCGGTACCACCTTGTTTTGCTCGAAATGGAGCACAACTTATTCCTTCTTATCGCGAAGGGTCGGCCATGTTTGCATGGCAGCTCCAAAGTAGGTTCATTATGTGAGCGGGAAATGTGTCTTTCAGCCGGTGAACACACTCTCTAAATTCCTTCAACACAATTACTAGTCTTTATCAAAGCCTGAACGTTCTAAATTATTGAAATTATAAACTTGCTGTTGAGGGATTGTCAACTGTTGGTTCTCAGTAAAGGAAGATTTACTTTATATTGAGTAGGATTCGTTGCAACGATCCAATTCCTTCCTAAAAAGTGACGTAATCCAATAAAACTTGTACAATAGTATGAATAGCGATTCATTTTAAGGAGAATGCCTAATGATACATAAACTTATTTTACCTACCCCATTTGCTGTAGGAGACGTTAATGCCTATTTGTTAAAGGGTGATTCCCTCTCTTTAATTGATGCAGGCCCGAAGACACCCGAAGCATATGAAGCGCTAGAGCATGGCATTAAAGAAGCGGGTTATTCTTTTAGTGACATAGAACAAGTCTTTTTGACGCATCACCATCCCGATCATGCCGGATGGATTGATGCATTTCCACAGGCTAAAGTGTATGGCCATGTTTATAATGATCTTTGGTTGACACGGGATCCAGCATTTTTCGCTTATCATGATGCATTTTATTTAGAACGGTTAAAAGAAGAAGGAGTTCCGGAAAAATATCACCGGTGGGTGGAGAAAATGAAGCGACCGGTTTCATATCTTGGAAATCGACCACTTGATGCGATGCTTGAAGAAGGAAATGTGTTGCCTGGTCATCCAGGTTGGACAGTTATCGAAACGCTAGGTCATGCACAGAGTCATCTTTCTTTCTGGCATGAACATAGTAAAGAAATGATCGGTGGCGACCATATATTAGAAAAAATTTCATCAAATCCATTAATTGAACCGCCGCTAAACCCAAATGATGGACGTCCACAAGCGATGCTGCAATATAACGACTCGTTAAAAAAAGTTTTAGGCATGCCAGTTGAGAAAATTTATAGTGGACATGGGAATGAAGTTTTCAATGTTCATGCTCTAATCACGCATCGTTTAGAAAAACAACATGAACGTGCTATGAAAGTACATGCGATGATTGCAGAACAACCTCTGACCATATATGAAATAACTCAGCAATTATTTCCTACAGTTTATGAAAAAGAACTTGGGTTAACCCTTTCAGAAACGATTGGACAAGTAGATTATTTACTTGCAGAAGAGCTTGCGATTGAATCGCGCGATCATAATGGGGTATTTTCATATGCACAAGCATAAAACCGTTTTAGTAACAGGAGCTACTAGTGGAGTTGGGTTACAAGTAGCAAAAGACCTTCACTCAAAAGGGTATAGCGTATATGCAACAGGACGCTCTAGAAATGCTCTTGAAGAACTCAGTTCTATTGGCATTCATACAATAGAGGCGGACTTACTTACGGATGATGCTATCGACAAAGTAATAAACGAATGTCCCGCTCTTGATATTGTTATTTTTTCAGCAGGGATAGGCACGTTTGCATTGGCGCACAACACTTCGGATGAACAGATAGAACATATGATGCGTGTAAATGTTACATCTCCCATGAAATTGACCAGTCGAATATTACCGAAAATGATGACCCACAAATCGGGACATCTCATATATGTTGCATCGCAAGCAGGAAAAATTGCAACCCCTAAAGCGTCTGTTTATGCCGCAACTAAACATGCACTTCTCGGGTACGTAAATGCTACGCGCATGGAAGTTCAACCTTATGGAATTCATGTAACAGCCATTAACCCTGGACCAATAGATACGCCATTTTTAGATTTAGCTGATTCGACTGGGACATATAAAACGTCATTGGATAAGTTTTTATTAACCGCTGATCAAGTATCAAAGTCGATTGTTCGTGTAATTGATCGCCCGGTCCGTGAAGTGAACCTACCTTGGTACATGGGGATTTCGAGTAAAATATATAATATGGCACCAGCTGCTATTGAACGACTTGGTCGAGATTTTTTCACAAAAAAATAATGTAAATTTAGAGTAGCTAATTTAGCTGCTCTTTTTTTGAATAGTTAAACTTTTTAAAATGTATGAAAATACACTTGTGCACATTTTTATTACGTGTTATTATTCGTGTATATTAATTCAATGTAAATGAATAAAAATACATTCAGGGGGAATAAAAAATGAATAAAAAAGTAGTTCTCGCCTATTCAGGTGGTCTTGATACATCCGTTGCTATTCCGTGGTTAAAAGAACAAGGATATGATGTTATCGCGGTTTGTTTAGATGTTGGAGAAGGAAAAGACTTAGAATTCATTAAAAATAAAGCGATTCAAGTCGGGGCCGTTGAAAGTTATATGGTTGATGCGAAAGACGAGTTTGCTAATGAGTATGCATTACTTTCATTGCAAGCACATACATGGTACGAAAATAAATATCCATTAGTTTCGGCATTATCTCGTCCGTTAATTTCAAAAAAATTGGTTGAAATTGCACATCAAACGGGTGCAACAGCAGTTGCACATGGTTGTACAGGTAAAGGGAACGATCAAGTGCGTTTTGAAGTATCGATTAATGCGTTAGATCCTTCATTAGAAGTTATTGCACCTGTTCGTTCATGGGGATGGTCGCGAGATGAAGAAATTGAATATGCGAAGAAAAATAACATTCCGATTCCTGTTAATTTAGACAGCCCATTTTCAATTGATCAAAACTTGTGGGGACGTGCTAGTGAATGTGGTGTCTTAGAAGACCCATGGGCAACACCACCAAGCGGGGCTTATGATTTGACGGTTGCTTTAGAAGACACGCCAAATACACCTGATATAATTGAAATTACATTTGAGCAAGGTGTGCCAACTGCATTAAACGGCGTACCGTATTCATTAGCAGAACTGATTTCAAACTTAAACGTAATTGCTGGTAAACATGGGGTTGGACGCATTGATCACGTGGAAAACCGTTTAGTGGGCATTAAATCACGTGAAGTTTATGAAGTCCCAGGAGCGCACACGTTATTACTGGCGCATAAAGAACTTGAAGACATTACGCTTGTAAAAGAGCTCGCTCACTTCAAACCAGTTATTGAGAAAAAATTAACGGAACTAATTTATGAAGGCTTATGGTTCTCGCCATTAAAAGTGGCACTTGAAGCATTCTTAAAAGAAACTCAAGTGTATGTAAATGGTGTGGTGCGTGTGAAATTATTTAAAGGACATGCAATTGTCGAAGGGCGTAAATCACCAAACTCTCTATATGACGAAAAATTGGCAACGTACTCAACAGAAGATGAATTTAACCATGCGTCTGCAGTTGGCTTTATTGAATTATGGGGTCTTCCAACAAAAGTACATGCAATGGTCAATAAAGGAGAAAAGAAGGTGACAGTATGACCAAACTATGGGGCGGTCGTTTTCAAAAATCTGCTGAACAGTGGGTCGATGAATTTGGCGCATCCATTGGTTTTGATCAGCAACTCGTCATGGAAGATTTGACGGGTAGCATCGCACACGTCAAAATGCTGGGGGATTGCGAAATTCTACCCGCAGACGATGTTGAGTTAATTTTGAATGGTTTAGAGCAACTGAAAGTAAAAGCAGCGAATGATGAGTTGGTATTTGAAGTTGCAAATGAAGACATTCATCTTAATTTAGAAAAAATGCTTATTGATTTAATTGGCCCTGTTGGTGGAAAGTTGCATACAGGGCGGAGCCGAAATGATCAAGTCGCGACGGATATGCATCTTTTTTTAAAGAATCGTGTTCACGAGATTATCGAATGTATCAAAGCATTTCAACAAGCAATCCTTGTTCAAGCTGAGCAACACATCGAGACCATCGCGCCAGGGTATACACATTTACAGCGTGCGCAACCGATTTCGTTCGCCCATCATTTAATGGCATATTTTTGGATGCTTGAGCGGGACCAGGAACGTTTTTCTGAATCTCTCAAACGCATTGATATGTCACCACTTGGTGCCGGTGCACTTGCAGGTACGACATTCCCAATTGACCGCGTAAAAGCAGCTAATACCCTTGGGTTTGAGCAAGTGTACCAAAATAGCATGGATGCAGTGAGTGATCGTGATTTCATCGTGGAATTTTTAAGTAATGCATCACTTGTGATGATGCACTTATCACGTTTCGCGGAAGAAATCATTCTGTGGTCGAGCCAAGAGTTTCAATTTATTGAACTCGACGATGCGTTCGCCACAGGCTCTAGCATCATGCCTCAAAAGAAAAACCCTGATATGGCGGAACTGATTCGCGGAAAAACGGGTCGTGTGTATGGAAATCTATTTAGCTTGCTGACAACGCTTAAAGGATTACCTCTCACGTATAACAAAGATATGCAAGAAGACAAAGAAGGCATGTTTGACACTGTTCAAACATTGCTTGGATCACTTCAGATTTTTGAAGGCATGGTTCGTACGATGACCATCAATACGAAACGTTTAAATGATGCCGTGCATCAAGACTTCTCGAATGCCACGGAACTCGCAGATTACTTGGCGACGAAAGGCATGCCTTTCCGTGAAGCACATGAAGTAACAGGGAAGCTTGTATTCCTATGTATTCAGCGCGGAATTTACTTGCTTGATTTACCGATAGAAGACTTACAGGAAGCCAGTAGTTTAATTCAACCCGATATTTATCATGTACTGTCTCCCGAAGCGGCAGTAAAGCGAAGAAACTCGCTTGGTGGAACTGGCTTTGATCAGGTTCTATTGCAAATAGAGAAAGCAAAGGCTTTAATTTAAGTAGCATCCCACTTGTTGTGTTTTTCTAACGGGTGGGATGTTTTTATCCAATTAGACAAGGGTTCTGTCCGTTCATTTTGACTTTATGTCCACAAACGTATCATGGACAAATTTTCTCCAAAACTATAACATTCTCGTGACTTTAGGAGGGATGTTTTACCCTCTATGTAGTCACTCATAATCTAAAAAGTGAGCATATATTATTTTTGACTTTATCAGTTACACTGTGAACTGTAGTTGCCGTTTTTCCGAACCTTTAAAATAGGTAATTATAATTTTAAAATGACTTAATTGAAAAAGTGGCTTTTTAATTTGGGGATTCCATTGAAGTGTTCGATATTGTTCGAACGCTTTTTTATTTTGGAGAAATGTTGACTTTAGTTAATTTGTACAACTTGGCGAGCGATTTTGTCTACCTGGAGCATCATTTTGTCAACCAGTACAGAGACTCTGTCAACCTAGAGGTCCATTTTGTCAACCTGAAACAGGAAGTCTACATGAATTGAAAATATTTTCCATCTATTGATTAAGAACGAATGTTCTGGGTATAATTCAATGAAGAACATTTGTTCTCGTACAGAGGAGGAAGGCATTATGTATGAAAACTACCCAGATCGAAAAATCGTCTGTCTGGATATGCGCAGCTTTTATGCAAGTTGTGCGGCCGCGGATGAAGGTCTTGATGTAATGACTACGCCCATTGCGATTATTGGAAATCAAGAACAGAAAGGAAGTGTTGTTTTAGCAGCTTCACCTCCCTTAAAAAAAGAATTTGGTGTAAAAACAGGCACGCGTTTATTTGAAATTCCTAACCATCCAGATATTCGGGTGATTGAACCGAAAATGGGCTTTTTTGTGCAAGTATCGATGGAAATCACCCGCTTACTTAGTGAGTATGTCCCACAAGAAGCGATACACGTTTACAGCGTAGATGAAAGTTTTATCGATTTAGCGGGGACTGAGCAGTTATGGGGACCAGTTGAGCAAACCATTCAGCGCATCCAAGACGATTTACTTGATATGTTCCAATTGCCTTCTGCGATGGGTATGGGGCCAAATATGTTAATGGCTAAGCTGGCACTTGATTTAGATGCCAAAAAATCAGGCTTTGCTCGATGGACCTACGACGACATCCCTACAAAGTTATGGCCAGTAGCGCCACTTCGTGAAATGTGGGGCATTGGCCCACGCATGGAAAAGAACTTAAATGCTATGGGGATTTTTTCAGTCGGGGATTTAGCAAAAACAGAATTATCAACGCTTGAATCGAAGTTTGGCGTGATGGGAAATCAGCTTTACCACCATGCGTGGGGAATTGATTTATCAGACCTTGGCGCACCCATTATCGACGGTCAAATTAGTTACGGCAAAGGACAAATTTTATTCCGTGATTACCGTAAGTCAGAAGATATTTTAGCCGTTGTGCTAGAAATGACTGAAGATGTGGCAAGGCGAGCGCGTGAAGCAGGAAAAATTGGCCGTACCGTTCACTTGGGAGTCGGCTACAGCAAGGATGCTTTTGGCGGCGGATTTCACCGTTCGCGTTCCATGGAAGAAGCTACAAATGACACGATGAAAATTTACAAAATGTGTGTAGAACTGTTGCATGAACATTATGATGATCGACCGGTCCGACGTTTGTCTGTGACCCTCTCGAATATGGAGCCGGAACATTCCATGCAACTCAGCTTATTTGAAGCCGAAAAATGGCGCAAGCGAAAGCTTGGTACCGCTATGGATCACATTCGTAGCAAGTATGGTTCGGCAGCTTTATTGCGAGCTGTTTCTTATACAGAAGCCGGAACAGCTCGAGCGCGTGCTAAATTAATTGGAGGGCATAAAGCTGAATAAAAAATCTAGATGCTGCAAGTGAAGCAACTGTGAAAGGTTCAACCGAAACATGTAAGAATGCTGAGTGAATGACACCGATAAGAGAGATACTCACCCCTAATAGAAATAAATTCAAGGAGCACTGCATCCAGCTTAATAAGCTTACAGCGAGTGCTTAAAAAATAAACAGTTTGGCTCCCTCTTAACACATTTGTTGGATGTCCGACATCATAAATTGTCCACTTCCCATCTTCTCTAAATTTCAAACATTTGGTAAACTGGAAAAGGCAAAAAAATGTAACGGGGGATACCTGTGTGAAAGTATTTTTAGATTTAGGATGGTTTTTTAAAGAGAGAAAGAAACAGTATATCGTTGGGATTATCATGCTGATGATTGTGGCATTTTTACAATTGCTGCCACCAAAAATTATTGGATACGTTGTCGATGAAATTCGGTTAGGTACCTTAACAAGTGACGCGCTTTGGAAGTGGTTGTTGTTACTTGGAGGTGCGGCTCTTGCCACGTATACCATTCGTTATTACTGGCGAATGATGATTTTTGGTTCAGCCATTTTACTTGCACGCCAATTACGTGAAAGTTTGTTTACCCATTTTACGCGGATGTCTCCACGATTTTATCAAAAGCGCCGTGTTGGTGATTTAATGGCTCATGCAACCAATGATTTATCAGCGGTTCAACAAACTGCAGGAGCGGGTGTATTGACGCTTGTCGATTCATTGACTACTGGTGGTTTTGTCATTGCAGCGATGGCGATTACAATTAACTGGAAATTAACGCTCATTGCCTTAATTCCAATGCCAATTATGGCGTATTTAACAAATTATTATGGCAAACTATTACACAATCGGTTCCACTTTTCTCAAGAAGCATTTTCAAACTTAAATGATAAAGCCCAAGAAAGTATATCGGGCATTAAAGTCATTAAAACATTTGGTCAAGAAAAAGAAGACATTCAAGATTTTATAAAGTTGTCGGATGACGTGGTGGAAAAGAATATTCACGTAGCGAAAGTGGATTCTCTCTTTGATCCTACGATTTCAGCCATTGTCGGCGCTTCATTTTTCTTATCCATTGTATTTGGCGCACGATTCATTATTGCGGAAGAAATGACCATTGGAGATTTGGTTGCATTTACTGCCTATTTAGGATTACTCGTGTGGCCAATGCTAGCATTTGGTTGGTTGTTTAATATAGTCGAACGAGGTCGTGCATCTTATGATCGTATTCGCACGTTACTTGCCGAACCAGCAGAAATTGACGACGCGGAACACGCACTCGATGTGAGGGCACAAGGTGACTTAGACGTAAATATCGAAGAGTTTAAGTTTCCAGAAGATGAACGAGCGGCGCTCAACGATGTTCATTTTACATTAAAGCGTGGGGAAACTTTAGGGGTTGTTGGAAAGACCGGTTCAGGCAAAACCGCAATCTTAAAGTTATTATTACGTGAATTTGAAGGGTATAAAGGGTCTATTACATATGGCGGACATTCCATTAATGATTACAAAAAAGAACGACTTCGTTCAGCCATTGGATATGTCCCGCAAGATCACTTCTTGTTTTCAACTACCGTTGCAGGCAATATCGCCTTTGCAAATACGAGTGCGCCTCTTGAAGCGGTTTATGAAGCGGCACGTTTAGCACACATTCATGAGGACATTTTAAAATTCACAAATGGTTATGACACAATCGTAGGTGAACGTGGCGTGTCCTTATCTGGTGGTCAAAAGCAGCGCATCTCGATTGCACGTGCGTTAATGATGAAACCTGAATTATTAATTTTAGACGATTCGTTATCTGCAGTAGATGCTAAAACAGAAGAAGCGATTCTTGAATCGTTAAAAGAAAATCGAGTAGATGAAACGACCATTATAACGGCTCATCGATTAAGTGCGATTCAACATGCTCATCAAATCATCGTATTGCATGAAGGAACCATTGTTGAAAAAGGCTCACATGAGGAGCTCATGAATCGTAAAGGCCGATATTATGAAATGTATCAACTACAACAACTCGAATCACTTGTTGAAATGGGAGGTGAGGTGTAATGGAAGAACAGCCAAAATTAACTGGAAAAGATCAGAGCCTCATCTTAAAAAGGCTTATTTCCTATTTGAAGCCTCATAAAAAAGTGATAACGTTTGCGCTGATCTTGCTTACCCTTACTGTGGTTGGGGACGTGGTTGGACCAATCTTAATCAAAACGTTTATTGATGATTATTTAACAGTACGTAATTTCCCATCTGGACCACTCCTAGGTCTTGCAAGTGCCTATTTATTTATTCAAATCTCGAATGTATTTATTAGTTATTTTCAATTGCTTAAATTTCAAGAAATTGCCTTAAAAATTATTCAGCAAATGCGCATTGATGTTTTTACAAAAGTACAAAACCTGGGAATGCGTTACTTTGACCAAACACCTGCTGGCAGTATCGTGTCTCGCGTAACGAATGATACGGAAGCCATTAAAGACATGTTTGTCAGTGTATTGGTTGGCTTTGTACAAAGTTCGTTTTTAATTGTAGGCGTGTACATAGCGATGTTCATCCTAAATGCGAAATTGGCACTTGTGACATTATTGCTATTACCAATCTTGTTTATCATTATTCGTACATACCGCCATTATAGTTCAATGTTTTACCAGGACTTACGTGAACGACTGAGTCAATTAAATGCCAAACTTGCAGAATCCTTACAAGGGATGTCCATGATTCAAGCATTCCGACAAGAGCCACGTTTAAAAGATGAATTTAATGACATAAACGAACAGCATTGGAATGCAGGAAAGCGTAACATCAAAATGGATAGTTTGTTGCTAAGACCTGCAATTGATTTAGTGTATACACTCGCCTTAGTGATGATGTTAAGCTATTTTGGGATTACTTCTTTCAGTAATACAATCGAAATCGGTGTGATTTACGCATTTGTGACTTATATTGACCGATTCTTTGAACCGATTAATCAAGTGATGCAACGATTATCGATTTTCCAGCAAGCGATTGTTGCCGCTTCACGTGTTTTCAAATTGTTAGATGAAGAAGAGCTTGTACCAGCTCAAGCAAATACAAACGCACGCATTGAAGCCGGGAAAATTGAATTCAACAATGTCACATTTTCTTATGATGGACAAACAGATGTCCTGAAAAATATTTCTTTTGTGGCAAATCCAGGAGAAACAGTCGCATTAGTAGGTCATACAGGGAGCGGGAAAAGTTCCATTATTAATTTGTTGATGCGTTTTTATGAATTCGAACAAGGAGATATCTTAATAGACGGACAATCTGTTAAAGATTTCAAATCACAAGAAATCCGCGAAAAAATGGGACTAGTGTTACAAGATCCATTCTTATTCTTCGGTGATATTGAAAGCAACATTCGTTTACACAAGCAAGATATGACGGAAGAGGAAGTAAGAGCGGCAGCAGAGTTTGTGCAAGCTGATGCATTTATTCATCAATTACCAAATGGCTATAAACAAAAAGTAACCGAACGTGGGTCAACTTTTTCAAGTGGACAGCGTCAACTCGTTGCGTTCGCGCGCACAATGGCTACGGATCCAAAGATTTTAGTACTTGATGAAGCGACGGCGAACATTGATACAGAAACAGAAGTGGCCATTCAATCGAGTTTAGAAAAAATGCGTCAAGGCCGAACAACAATCGCCATTGCACACCGTTTAAGTACGATACAAGATGCTGAACTAATTCTTGTTCTTCATCAAGGGGAAGTCGTTGAACGAGGCAACCATCAACAATTACTTGCGAGCAAAGGCCTCTATCACAAAATGTATTTGTTGCAAAATGGAATTGTAGAAGAGACTGCATAATAAAAGAAGCGGGCACATATGTGTCTGCTTCTTTTTGTCTATTCCAATCATGTCAAAAAAATAAAAGGAGTTCACTTTTCTATTTTATTGCTTCAATATCATTAAAATGATAGTCAAATCATAAGGAAAGAAGGGGGGATCGTTAGACAAGAAATTGTCACAGGCATTAATGACGTCTTCTGCTGTATTATTTGATACGATATTAGAAGAATGATAAAGGAGCGACTTAGATGACAACAGATATTAATTTACTATTAGCATTTGGAGCGGGATTTCTGAGCTTCATATCGCCGTGTACTTTGCCATTATACCCAGCATTTCTTTCATATATCACTGGAATGACGTTAGATGAATTGAAAACGGATCGTGGCATTCTGCAAAAAAGAGGGATGCTCCATACGCTATTTTTCTTACTAGGCTTTTCCATTATTTTTATTGCGCTTGGTTTTAGCACGAGCTTGTTCTATCATTTGTTTCAACAAAATCAAGATTTGATTCGACAAGTTGGCGCGATATTTATCGTCTTATTTGGCCTTATTGTTGTTGGCGTGTTCAAGCCAGAGTTTTTGATGAAAGACCGAAAAATTCATTTTAAAAATAGACCTGCTGGCTATTTAGGGACCGTATTAATTGGGATGGCATTTGCTGCTGGATGGCAACCCTGTACAGGACCAATATTAGCTTCTGTATTTTTATTAGCATCAGCTAATCCAGGTTCAGGTGTATGGTATATGCTTGCTTATGTATTAGGTTTTGCGATTCCATTCTTTGTGTTATCTCTATTTATTACACGACTGGGCTGGATTCGTAGGCACAATGCAAAAATCGTGAAAATTGGTGGCTATGTAATGATAGCTATCGGTATCTTGCTATTTTTTGACGGCATGACATATATTATTCGTCTGTTGAGTCCGATTTTTGGTGACTTTCAAGGGTTTTAGTAGGTAAACTAGATGGGAAGAAGGAAAGGAAGTGTGAAAATTGATACCTATAACAAATTATGAACAATGGCAAGAGATCGCTCTCCATGAAAAACAGTTTTTGTTATTTGTGAAAACGACGAACTGCTCCGTTTGTGAAGGACTTAAGCCGCAAATAGAAGTGCTTGAAGAAGATTCACACATTCCTTTTTATCTAGTCAATGCAGCAAAAGTACCTGAGTTAGCAGGACAACTCAGCTTATTCACAGCACCGGTTGTCCTCTTGTTCCATCTTGGCAAAGAGTATGCTCGATATGCTCGGTTCGTGCCAGTGGAAAAAGTATCGGAAAAACTACAAGAACTAAAAGAATGGGTGGAATAGAATGCTTGAACAAATTCCTTCGCAGTGGTTAATTGTTGGATCAACAATTGTGGCAGTCGTTATGGGTGGAATCGTTATGACGATACGAGCGAGGTCCTCAAAAAAACCAGTTAGCGCTAAGAAGATTATATTACCACCACTTTTCATGTCGACTGGTGCCTTAATGTTTGTATTTGAATACTTTCGTGTTCATCCACTTCAAATCGCTGAAGCAATTGGCGTAGGATTTCTTTTTTCCATCGTGTTAATTTGGACATCCAGATTTGAAGTCAAAAATGGCGATATTTATTTAAAGCAATCAAAAGCGTTTGTTTTTATCTTAATTGGATTGTTGATTGTAAGAGTCGTTGCAAAAATTATGTTAAGCTCGACCATTGATGTTGGAGAGTTAAGCGGCATGTTTTGGCTACTCGCTTTTGGAATGATTGTTCCATGGAGAATTACGATGTTCATTCAATATAAAAAACTTGAAAAAACAATTTTAGAAAATCACA
>JBFGKX010000042.1:0-13775 GCA_041576455.1 Paenisporosarcina sp.
CCTAGAATGATCGATAAATTTTTCAATTAACGATGCTACCCTATGCAAAGGTCTTTTTCACCTGAAGGAGACTATCTAACTTCGTAATCACCCAACAGCAGCGTAGCGAAAATAGAACCAATAAAGCCCCTTTGGACCAATAAGTTAACTAGGCATTGAGACGAGTTTGATCGATAAAAGCTCTAGATTGATCGATAAATCTCTAGAATGATCGATAAATCCCCAGTTTGATCGATAAACCATCTAAATTGATCGATAAATTTTTCAATTAATGATGCTACCCTATGCAAAGGTCTTTTTCACCTGAAGGAGACTATCTAACTTCTTAATCTACCGGTCTCCTAAAGAACATACAAGGTCAGGCCTCTGTAAAGTTGCTAATGAGACTCATTTGCACAAAATCGCTTGTTTTGACGAACAAATACACACAATGCATTCTCTGAATAGCACGATAACCAAACTATTTAATCTTTTTTTAAAAAAACTATTGTATTAATTTCATACATTGGTATAATAAATCTTGTCGTTAAATATTGTGGTCCCGTGGTGTAGCGGTTAACATGCCTGCCTGTCACGCAGGAGATCGCGGGTTCGATTCCCGTCGGGACCGCCATTTATCTAAATTATCAATCCGCAAAGAAAGTTATCTTTCTATGTGGATTTTTTTGTGCAAATAAAGTGAAGTATTAGAATAGATTCGGTACACTAGAGAAAACATGTGTGAGGTAATAATTAAATGGCATATATTAAACAAGTTAAGTCGCTTGAAGAAACAGAACAATTCGGTCAGCGATTAGGGTCTCTTGTTCAAGCACAAGATGTAATTACGTTAGAAGGTGATCTTGGTGCGGGAAAGACCACTTTTACAAAAAGTTTTGCTAAAGGATTAGGCGTGTCGCGCAATGTAAACAGTCCTACATTTACGATTTTAAAACAATATGAGGGACGGTTACCATTTAACCATTTAGATGTGTATCGTCTTGCAGATAGTGAAGAAGATTTAGGATGGGATGAACTGTTTTATGGAGACGCAGTATCGGTGATTGAGTGGGCAAGTTTAATTCAACATGAACTTCCTAATGAACGATTAGAAATAAAAGTGTTTTATGAAGACGAATTTGCTCGACGTTTTGAATGTACCCCTTTGGGTAAACGATATGAGCAATTATGTAAGGAGTTATTTGCATGATTTGGTTGGGAATCGATACATCAAATGTACCTCTATCTATCGCAGTTGTTCAAGATCACAAATTATTGGTTGAATGGACAAGTTCAGTCAAAGTAACACATTCTGTAGGTGCTATGCCTGCTGTTGAAGAAGCATTAAAACATGCAAATATAAAACCCAAAGAGATTGGTGCAATAGCAGTAGCTGAAGGCCCTGGTTCTTATACAGGCGTACGCATCGGTGTGACCATAGCTAAAACAATGGCATGGACACTCAAAATTCCACTAGTTGGCGTTTCAAGTTTGCAAACGTTAGCTGGCAATGGTTCCTTATTCGAAGGATTAGTTTGTCCGATTATGGATGCACGTAGAGAAAATGTTTTTTCGGCCATTTATAAAAATGGCGTAGTAGCAGACCTAGCAGATGGTCACTATGCGTTAGAAACGATTTTAGAGAAATTATCCACTAAAGAAGAAAAGGTTTTATTTGTGGGCAAAGACGTATCCATTCACTGGGAAGTAATTCAAGGGACTTTAGGTGAACGTGCTATTCGAGCTCCATTTAATCTGGATTTACCAAAAGCTTCTGTTGTAATCGAAGAAGCATTAAAGAAACCACTTCCTTCAATAGAAGAAGCGCATCATTTTGTTCCTGATTATAAACGAATTACGGAAGCTGAAGCGAATTGGCGGGCAGAACAAAAGAAGGTTGTTGAACAGCATGAGTAGTGATTTGGTTTCATATCGAAAAATGACGGTTGCTGATATTGATGGCGTCCTAAAGATTGAAGAAGAAGCATTTAGTCTGCCATGGACGAAAGATGCATTTTTTCAAGAAATGACGACGAACTTACATGCTTATTATGTGGTCGCAGTAAAAGGCGAACAGCAAATCGTTGGTTTTTGTGGAATGTGGCTAGTGATGGATGAGAGCCACATTACAAATGTTGCAGTGACAGAACACGTTAAAGGTCAAGGAATTGGAGAAGGACTCATGCGTGAAGCGATTCGAGTTGCTAGAGAGCACGAAGTCGTGTTAATGACTTTAGAAGTACGCGTGAGTAATACAATTGCTCAAAAGTTATATCGTAAATTAGATTTTCAAAATGGTGGCATCCGAAGAGGTTATTATACAGACAACCAAGAAGATGCACTCGTAATGTGGGTGGAATTTAAATGATGAAAAATCAAATTATATTAGGGATTGAAACAAGTTGTGATGAAACAGCAGCATCAATTGTCCGCAACGGATGTGAAATTGTTTCAAATGTCGTTTCTTCACAAATTGAAAGTCATAAACGCTTTGGTGGTGTAGTTCCTGAAATTGCCTCTCGTCATCATGTAGAGCAAGTGACACTCGTTATTGAAGAAGCGCTCAAACAAGCGAACATGCAACCAAATGATTTAGATGCAGTAGCAGTTACAGAGGGTCCCGGACTTGTTGGAGCTCTGTTAATTGGAATCAATGCAGCTAAGGCATTTGCATTTGCTAATCAGTTACCTTTAGTTGGGGTGCATCATATCGCTGGTCATATCTACGCTAACCAGTTGGTAGCACCTATGCAATTTCCGTTATTGGCCCTTGTTGTATCAGGAGGACATACAGAAATCGTCTTAATGCGAGATCATGGTTCATTTGAGTTGATTGGTGAAACACGTGATGACGCTGCAGGAGAGGCGTATGACAAAGTAGCGAGAGTGTTAAAACTTCCTTATCCAGGTGGTCCTCATATTGATCGACTGGCTCAAGAAAGTGATGAAGCAATTGCTTTCCCCCGTGTATGGTTAGAAGAAGGCTCCTATGATTTTAGCTTTAGTGGCTTAAAGTCTGCTGTCATCAATTATATGCACAATGCGGAACAGCGTGGAGAAATCGTGAAACCACAAGCTGTAGCAGCAGGTTTTCAAGATAGTGTAGTGGAAGTGCTCACTGCGAAAACATTGCGAGCTGCTAAGGAATTTAACGTGAAACAAGTAATTGCTGCTGGGGGAGTATCCGCAAACAAGGGATTACGTACAGCATTAGAAGAGACTTTTAAGAATGAAGGCATTCCATTTACTGTTCCTCCTTTATTTTTATGTACAGACAATGCAGCGATGATTGCCGCAGCAGGTTCCGTTATGTTTGATAAAGGGCAACGAAGTACCATGGCGATGAATGGCAGACCTGGAATGACATTATTCGACTGGAATTAAGAAGAATCGATTCTCTCAAGAAGAGAATCGATTCTTTTTTTAGCAAAAAGAGATTAGAATGTCAATAGAGAACATCTGTACTTATACACAATCTGTGGGTAACATGTGTGTAAGTGTGTGTATTTCAATATATAGTAGTAGTTTTTACAAGTAGTAATGTGTATAAAATATTTTTTGGTTGTGGATAGTGTGGATAAGTGTGTGAATAGATTATTATATCAACCTTTACTATGTGAATAAACTTGTGGAGAGAAAAATGTCGAAAAAAGCACTTGACCCATATATATGTTGAATAAACTATAAAAAAATGCCGCATGCATCGACATGCGGCATTTTTTTATAAAAGTTCTAATTCTTCTTCTAATTCTACCCATTCTGTCATGAGCACTTCTTGTTCTTCTTTTAATACTTCTTGCTCTTTTTGTAACGTCAACAATTTTTCATGGTCCTGGAAAATTGTTGGATCGCACAATCTTTCTTCGACAGTGTTCAATTGTTCATCAATTTTTTGGGATTCAATTTCGAGTTCTTCTAAGCGTCTTGTGATTTGTCGTTCCCTTTTCTTAGCCTCTTTATCAATGGTTGATGTGGACTGTTTTATGATAATGCTATTAGAAACAATTGGCTTTTCTTGCTCGGCCTTGATTTCTGCTAGTTCCTTCTTCTTTTCGATGTAATAATCGTAATCCCCTAAATATTCAAATGCTCCATCACTCGATAGCTCAATGACTTTTGTAGCAATTCGATTAATAAAATATCGATCATGTGAGACGAATAAAATCGTTCCTGGATAATCAATTAATGCATTTTCAAGCACTTCTTTGCTATCTAAATCTAAATGGTTGGTAGGCTCATCAAGAATGAGGGTATTGGCTTTTAGCATCATAAGTTTAGCTAGAGCCACTCTTGCTTTTTCACCGCCAGATAAAGATGATATCGATTTCGTTACATCATCCCCACTAAATAAAAAACGGCCCAAAACATTGCGTACATCTTTTTCATTTAATAATGGCCATTCATCCCATAATTCTTTTAAAACAGACCGATTGCCGGTAAGTTTTGCTTGTTCTTGATCGTAGTATCCAAATTGAACATTTGTCCCGTAATGAATTGTTCCCGCAATTGGAGGGATGTCTTTAACTACGGTTTTTAATAATGTTGATTTCCCTACGCCATTAGGTCCAACTAATGCGATGCGATCTTCACGAAACACACGAATATCGACATCTTGTGAAACGGGCTTCCCTGAATAACCAACAGTCACATCTTCTAATTTCAAGACATCGTTTCCACTTTGACGCTCAATCGAGAATCCAAATTTCGCCGATTTTTCATCCCCATCAGGAGAGTCCATCCAATCAGTTTTCTCTAATACTTTCCGACGAGATTGCGCCATCTTTGTCGTAGAAGCACGAGCTAAATTTCGTTGTACAAAATCTTCTAATTTTGCTTTCTCTTCTTGCTGACGATCAAACGTTTTCATATCCCGTTCATAGGTTTTTGCTTTTTCATCTAAATAGACACTATAATTTCCAACAAAACGTTTCACTTTATGACGTGAAACTTCGTATACAAAATTGACCACTTGATCGAGGAAATACCGGTCATGAGAAACGATTAAAATGGCTCCAGGATATCCTTGAAGATAACGCTCTAACCAACTTAGAGTATTAATATCTAAATGGTTAGTTGGTTCATCAAGAATTAATAAATCTGGTTTCGTAAGGAGTAATTTGGCTAATGATAACCTTGTTTTTTGACCACCCGATAAAGATTGAATTGGTTTATCGTAATCTTCAGGGAAGAACTGCATGCCGTGTAAAACGGAACGAGTATCTGCTTCGTATTGGTAGCCGCCAGAGTCTTTAAAAGCAACTTGTTTGATGTCATAGTCAGCCATGATACGTGCATAAGCGTCCGAATTTTCATATACAACAGGATTAGCCATTTGATGTTCAAGAGAACGTAGCTCTTGTTCTGCAGTGCGGTGATTAGCAAAAATGGTCATCATCTCTTCCCAAATGGATAAGTCAGAATCAATTCCAGCATGTTGCTCCATATAGCCAATCTTTGTTCCTTTTGGAATGATCACTTCTCCAGAGTCGTAAGACATTTCACCAGCGATAATCTTAAGAAGAGTTGATTTACCAGCACCATTTCGTCCGACTAAAGCGACACGGTCACGATGATTAATTTCGAGTTTGACACCGCTTAAGATTTCATCGACGACAAACGATTTATGTAATTGATTCACTTGTAAGACAATCATGAATTCCACCTCAGTTCTCACTTAGTTTAAAGGATGCTCGTAACTCGTGCAACGGCTGAACTTTACTTCTCCTATATACTCATGTAAGATGAAAGCGATTTCGCTTGAATGCAGGAGGAACGGCATGAAACAAGAACAACAAAAAATTTCACAAGCTACAACTAAAAGATTACCTCTCTATTATCGATTCATTCAAAATTTCTCGAATGCCGGGAAGAAACGAATATCTTCACAAGAACTTAGTGAGGCGATGAAAATAGATTCAGCTACGATTCGTCGTGACTTTTCAAATTTTGGTGCACTAGGTAAGAAGGGGTACGGCTATGATGTCCAACACTTACTTGCTTTTTTCCGTCATGCACTGGATCAAGATGAAGAGACAAATGTTGCATTGATTGGTGTAGGTAGTTTAGGAACAGCCTTTTTAAAATACAATTTCCATAAAAATCACAACACTCGAATCGTGGTGGCATTTGATACAAGTGCTACAGAAGATGGAACCATGATGAGCGACATTCCTGTTTTTGAGCCAAGCAAACTAGAAGAAAAAATACAGCAATATGGCATTGAACTTGTGATTTTAACAGTTCCGTCACGTGCTGCTCAAGAAGTAACAGATCGCTTAATCAATACGTCCGTAAAAGGAATTCTTAATTTTACGCCAGTTCGGTTAACAGTCCCAGATTTCATACGTGTACATACAATTGATTTGTCTGTCGAATTACAAACGTTGATTTATTTCATAAAACAAAACGACGAATTGTTCACAGTTCGTTCATAGTAGCATTAGCATACAAACGATAAATGAGTTAAAATGAAATCACACTTTAAGGAGGTGTCTGCAATGTCTCCAGGTCCATTAAGTTTAATTATCATCGGCATCGTCGCATTACTTGTGTTCGGTCCTAAAAAGCTACCAGAACTCGGTAAAGCGTTTGGTTCTTCATTACGTGAATTTAAAAATGCTACAAAAGGTTTAGCAGATGATGACGAAGATGATAAGAAAAAAGATGTACAAAAAGATGAACAAAAGTAAGTTAGGATGACCATCCGATGAATGAAAAAGACTTAACATTAATTGAACATATAGATGAAATAAGAAAACGACTGATGATTATCGTCGTTTTCTTTGTTATTGCGGTTATAGGGAGCTTTTTCTTAGCTAAACCCTTGATTCATTTTTTACAATTTAGCGAAGAAGCAAAGTCATTGACGTTGAATGCATTTACCATAACCGATCCAATTATGATTTATTTAAAAGTGATCATGTTTGTTGCGTTAGTCATGACATCGCCTGTTATTTTGTATCAGTTATGGGGATTTGTAAGTCCTGGACTTTATGAAAAAGAACGAAAAGCAACGCTCAGTTACATTCCATTTACCTTTTTCCTATTTGTAGGTGGAGTTCTTTTCTCTTACAAAGTGTTGTTCCCTTACGTCATTAACTTTATGATTCTGTTATCAGCAGATTTAGAAATCAATCAAGTGATTGGAATTAATGAATATTTTAACTTCTTATTTCAAATTACGGTTCCATTTGGCATCGTTTTTCAATTGCCAATTGTTTTATTGTTCTTAACACGATTAGGAATCATCACACCTATGGTAATGGTAAAGATAAGAAAGTATGCGTATTTTGCTTTATTCATCATTGCGGCCTTTATAACACCACCAGATATATTCTCACACATAATGGTGACAGTTCCATTGTTCATCTTGTATGAGATTAGTGTAGCCGTTTCCCGGATTGGTTATAAGAAGTATTTAAAAGCAGAACAATCGCGTAAACAAGAAGAACAACAAGCCCTAATTGATGAAATGAATAAACAGAAAAACGAAAGCCTTCCACCGAAGTAAACGGTAGAAGGCTCTTTTTTTGCTATGTGTATTCAATTCACAGTATTGTGTGAGTAAACACCAATTACTGTGAGTTAGTTAAGGTTTCTAAATAACGTTGGTAACGTTCAATGTTCTCTCGGTTCAATTGTATGAAAACAACAAATCCATTCAATAACATGTGAGAGATAATAGATGTAAGAATCCTTCTTGTTTTATAGTACAAGAATGCGAATATAAATCCAGATACCGCATAGAGTAAGATGTGCGTAAAGTCAAAATGAATAACGGCAAAGACAACTGCACTCACTGCTCCAGCGATAAAAAAGTTAGTCTTTTGAACAAGGGATCCAAAAATTACACGTCTAAAAATTAACTCTTCTAAAATAGGGGCAAAAACAGCAATTGATAATATAGCAACTGGTGCAGCTTCAGCAATGCGTAAAAAAGCCGCTGTATTATCCGAACCTGGATTAATCCCGAGAGCTCCTTCAATTAACGCTGCAATGGATTGACCAAATAATACCATGAAAAAGCCAAGGATTCCCCATCCAATCGATGCTATAAGGGAACTTTGCTTCCCTTTAAAGTTTTTCAAAAAAGAGCCATCTTTGCGAAGAATCACGATACTCATCAATGTTGCCACCAACATGCTGATGAACACCCACCAACCACTTGCTAGAAGTTTGGCTTGTTGAATGTCCATGCCTTCCTGCCCTTTAAAGAAGCTTAACAGAAGGGGAGCAAACAGAAATCCAGACAACTGCATGACGACATAAATACTCATTAAATAAAAAGCTGTTTTGTTTTTTCTCACAGAATAAGTCCTTTCATCCTAAGAAGTTCTCTTCCTATTGTATTTCTTTTTATAGCCAGTCGCAAAGAATACAAAAATCACAATGTTCATACTTGCAAAAATGGAGGCAATTCATTAATATAAGAATTGTGTTAGCACTCAAAGATAGAGAGTGCTAATAAAATATGTACGACCATTCAGGGAGGTTGTTTCACTTGTTAAAACCATTAGGCGATCGTATCGTAATTGAATTAATCGAATCTGAAGAAAAATCAGCATTTGGTATTGTACTTCCGGACTCTGCTAAAGAGAAGCCACAGGAAGGGAAAGTAATTGCTGTTGGCACTGGTCGCGTACTAGATAACGGCACACGTGTGGATTTAGATGTAAAAGAAGGAGATAAAATCATCTTCTCTAAATACGCAGGCACTGAAGTGAAATTTGAAGGAATTGAATACTTAATTTTACGTGAAAATGATATTTTAGCGATTGTAGGCTAATACTTAAACATATTTTAGGAGGGTTTACACATGGCAAAAGAAATTAAATTTAGTGAAGACGCACGTAGTGCAATGCTTCGTGGTGTAGATAAATTAGCGGACGCTGTAAAAGTAACGCTTGGACCAAAAGGACGTAACGTTGTTCTTGAAAAAAAATTCGGTTCACCACTTATTACGAACGATGGTGTAACAATTGCAAAAGAAATCGAATTAGAAGATGCATTTGAAAACATGGGTGCTAAGCTTGTAGCTGAAGTTGCATCTAAGACAAATGATATTGCTGGTGACGGCACAACAACTGCAACGGTTCTTGCTCAAGCAATGATTCGTGAAGGCCTAAAAAACGTAACAGCTGGTGCTAACCCAGTCGGAATTCGTAAAGGAATTGAAAAAGCGGTTGCAGCAGCAATTACGGAGTTAAAAGAAATCTCAAAACCAATCGAAGGCAAAGAATCAATTGCTCAAGTAGCATCGATTTCTTCAGGCGATGAAGAAGTAGGTCAATTGATTGCTGAAGCAATGGAACGCGTAGGAAACGACGGCGTTATCACGATTGAAGAATCAAAAGGTTTCACGACTGAATTAGACGTTGTTGAAGGTATGCAATTCGATCGCGGATATGCATCTCCATACATGGTGACAGATTCAGAGAAGATGGAAGCGGTTTTAGATAATCCTTATATCTTAATTACTGATAAAAAAATTACAAGCATTCAAGAAATTCTTCCAGTATTAGAGCAAGTGGTTCAACAAGGAAAGCCATTGATTTTAATTGCTGAAGACGTTGAAGGCGAAGCGTTAGCAACATTAGTTGTGAATAAATTACGTGGTACATTTAATGCAGTAGCAGTTAAAGCTCCTGGATTTGGTGACCGTCGTAAAGCAATGCTAGAAGATATCGCCATTCTTACAGGTGCTGAAGTAATTACGGAAGAGCTTGGTTTAGAATTAAAAACAACGAACATTTCACAATTAGGTCGTGCAGCTAAAGTTGTCGTTACTAAAGAAAATACAACAATCGTTGAAGGTGCTGGCCAGCCAGACCGAATTACAGGTCGTGTGAGTCAACTTCGTTCGCAATTAGAAGATACAACTTCTGAATTCGATAAAGAAAAATTACAAGAGCGTTTAGCGAAACTTTCAGGTGGTGTTGCCGTAATTAAAGTCGGTGCAGCAACTGAAACAGAACTAAAAGAGCGTAAACTTCGTATTGAAGATGCATTGAACTCAACTCGTGCTGCTGTAGAAGAAGGAATCGTTTCTGGTGGTGGTACAGCTTTAGTTAATGTTTACAACAAAGTTGTAGATGTGACCTCTGAAGAAGTAGGAGACGTAGCAACAGGTGTGAAAATTGTACTTCGTGCACTTGAAGAACCTGTTCGTCAAATTTCAAACAATGCTGGTCTTGAAGGGTCAATCATTGTGGATCGTTTGAAACGCGAAGAAATTGGCATTGGTTTCAACGCAGCAAATGGTGAATGGGTAAACATGATGGAAGCGGGTATCGTGGATCCAACTAAAGTAACTCGTTCTGCACTTCAAAACGCAGCATCTGTTGCAGCAATGTTCTTAACGACGGAAGCGGTAGTCGCAGATATTCCAGAACCAAATACAGGTGGCGGCATGCCTGATATGGGCGGAATGGGCGGCATGATGTAATGATTGCTCAATCCCTTGATATATAAGGGGTTAGTAAGTAATTATATCGTCGATGACCACTTCTTTGTTTAATAATTGCATATGACCCTTTTAAAGAAGGTCTTTCATCAGTTTACTAAACTGTTGGGAGGCCTTTTCTTCCATGTTGGAGGTCATACGAGCATAGATATTCATTGTAGGTGTGACCACATAAGTTTATAACCTCGACTATCATTGAAAAAGCCAAACAAAGGTTCGTAAGATAAATGTTGTATTTGATATAATTAAAGTATAAGCAGAAGAGGAGAAGGTGAAACACATGGGTTTTGCGGTGGAATATGAAAAGAGTTTGGCATACCTTGAACCAGATATCGCAAAAGAATGGCATACCATCAAGAATGGTGATTTATCTCCTGCGGATTTTCTGTGTGGAAGCGGAAAAAAAGTATGGTGGATTTGTGAAAAAGATCACGAATGGACATCTGTGATAGAAAAAAGAGTGAAGCGAAACCAAAAATGCCCATATTGCACGAACAAACGGGTGAACGAAGAAAATTGTTTAGCTACTACACATCCTGAAATCGCTGAGCAATGGGATGAAAAGAAGAACTTAACGCTATCTCCGAACAATATATTAGCTGGTTCGGCTAAAAAAGTATGGTGGTGTTGTCAATTAGGTCATTCCTACAGTGCACAGATTCGTCACCGTACAAACGGTTCAAGTTGCCCTTATTGCAAACACCAGAAACTTGATGTGAAAGACAGCCTTGGTAAACAGAACCCGACACTTGCTAAAGAATGGCATCTTACCAAAAACAAAGAGTTGTCTCCTTTCGATGTTTTCCCACATACAGGAAAGAAGGTATGGTGGTTGTGTCCATTTGGACATACTTATCAAAGTACTGTTGCGAATAGAAGTAATGGGAGGGGGTGCCCGACATGTGTGAACCATAAGACTTCTTTTCCCCAAGAAGCCATTTTGTTCTTCATGAGAAAAGTGTTTGATGCAGTTGAAAAAAATGCAATCATCGATAACATCAGCACCTTTGAAGTCGATGTTTATATAAAAGATATAAATTTAGCGATTGAATATGACGGGCTGTATTGGCATTGTAAAACAAAAAAACGGGATGAAGATAAGAACAAAAGATTGTCTGCACATGATATTTCACTAGTTCGGATCAGGGAGGAAGGGTTACCTGTTTTGAATAGTGATTACGGAAAAACCATTTTGTTGAATGGTAGGGATGTACATCAACTCGAAGTAGCGATTGGTGAAGTTTTTTTCTTTATCGAGGAAACATATACACTTAATAAGAAAACCCAAAAAAAAATAGCATCAGTAGAATTGGACATCGACAAATATAAGTTCGAAATTTATGAGAAGACACAAAGAGACAGAAAAGAGAAGAGTCTAGGTATACGGAATGAAGACTTGATGAAAGAGTGGAATCACGAAAGGAACAAAGGGTTAAATCCTTACTTTTTCTCCTCGAGCTCAAAGCTGAAAGTATGGTGGAAATGTGCAGAGGGTCATGAGTGGGAAGCAGAGATAAAATCAAGGAACAGCGGGATTGGTTGTCCCTTTTGCTCAAATATGGAGGTCAACGAAGAGAATGCTCTTAGTACAAATTGCCCTAAACTTGTTAAAGAATGGCATCCTTCTAAGAACAAAACGTTGAAACCATTCTCCGTGTATTATGGTTCCACGAAAAAGGTATGGTGGATGTGCGAGAAAGGACATGAGTGGAAAACTGAAATTCGAATACGAACACAAAAAAACTCAAACTGTCCTTATTGTTCAAATAGACGAGTGTGTAAGGATAATTCATTGAAGACAATGAGACCAGAACTTGAAAAGGAGTGGGATTATGTAAAAAATCAACCATTAACACCGTCTGATGTTACCTTTGTTTCAAATAAAAAAGTAGGTTGGAAGTGTGATAGGGGCCATCGATGGAATCAAAAAGTGAGTGCTAGAAGTTTGGATGGCGTAGGATGCCCTTATTGTTCCAAGAGACTCGCTAGTGATTCGTATTCTTTATGGATTACTCACCCTGAGATCGCAAAGGAATGGCATCCAAAGAAAAACGGAAGTCTAAGGTCTACTGGTGTGACACGAGGCAGTCGAGTGAAGGTTTGGTGGAAATGTAATGGAGGTCATGAATGGATAGCTGCAGTATACAGCCGAACCAGTGGAAAAGGTTGTGACGCTTGTAATAGGAAGAAAGGGATGGGGGAGCGCAGTGCCAGAATGGTACAGGATAGAGGGAGTGTGAAAGAGCAATACCCTGAAGTAGCAAAAGAATGGCATCCAACAAAAAACGGAAATTTAAAACCAAAAGACGTCACCCGAGGTAGTGGGAAAGTTGTTTGGTGGAAGTGTGAGATTGACCACGAGTGGAAAACATCCATTAAGAACAGAACGCAAAATAAGAGTAAATGCCCTGTGTGCAGGAAAAATGGAGTTTGAATGACTCTCTGAAGAGAGCAGTTTAGTGCTAAAAAAAATTAACAATAATTGATGTACAGAAAAAGTTAAATACATGATAGGTAATGCTTTAAAAAATAGAAAAAACAGTGGATTAAAAATAAAGGGTTCATTTTTTATTCACCTTAGAACTCACAATATCTTATATATTTTCAAATACACTCTAGACATATAGAAGTTTCTAGGGTTATACCTAATCACACTTATTCTACAAAATACGTGATAATACCAAGGAAAACCATATCCATTTTTTTATTATTCTATATATAGATATGAACAGTAAAAATGTAAAAGCCTTAATTCTTACGGGATTTCAAGTAGAATTCCTTCCTATTTATGGCGTTGAGTGATGGGCGGCATAATGTAATAACAAAACTTCTCTTTCTTGAGAAGCCGTGTAATTCATAAATAGTTTTTAAATATAAGACTACTTCCTAAAAAAAGGAGGTAGTCTTTTTTGCTTAAAGTTGTGTGTGAAAGTCTAATTTAAAGCAGGAAAACTAAGAACGGATTAACAGAAATCATCCATAACTAAGAACCGATGTTAAGGAGATTTTTTGAAGTTTTCTATACTCAATACATGTTAAATATTGATCACAAACATCGCTTATTACGCTAATAACACAGCTACACAATAGTTTCTCTTTTTTAAAAATTTACATAGTATTTAAGATTAATCTGTTTAAAAAGTATTAAAGTTCTACAAGTAACTGATACTAAGGTAAAATATCCCATCACTAATAACAATCACTTTCCATCTCTATTTGTTAGTAAAGTAAAAAGATTATAAAAAATATTTATAACCACCCCCAGAACCCCCTAACAGTTAACGTAATATATAGTTGTACAAATGAAAATTAAGTAAATCACTTTTTTGAAACC
>JBFGKX010000043.1:0-13442 GCA_041576455.1 Paenisporosarcina sp.
AGGTGGTGAGACGAGATTGATCGATAAATTGTCTAGAATGATTGATAAATTCCCAGTTTGATCGATAAATCTCCAGAATGATCGATAAATCCTCTAAAATGATTGATAAATTTTTCACAATCTAAACCAATGTATCCTTCTCTTAAACAGGAGCGAAGCGAAAACAAAACCATTTCGTGCTTAAATGGGAGCCATTCCGCTATGCGCTTCATGTCTCTTTGCTGTGGGGAAGGGCTCTGGTTTCGGTAAGTTAACTAGGTGATGAGACGAGATTAATCGATAAACTGTCTAGAATGATCGATAAATTCCCAGTTTGATCGATAAATCTCCAGTTTGATTGATAAACCCTCTAAAATGATCGATAAATTTTTCACAAACTAAACCAACAGGTCACCTTGCATCACATGAACCAAATCCCCTACACACTTTAAATATTTTCTGTTCCAAATGCATATAAATTGCACATTTCCATTCTCCCCTTATATAATATAGTCAAAGTTAGTCAAAGTCAGAAAGACGCTGTATAACCATATGATGATTAACCTAAACTCATACTCAGATCTATTTTATAAGGGGGTGATTGCATGCGGAATATATCGGATATTATTGAAGGGTATTTAAAGAAAGTTATCGAATTAGATGATAAAGGGCATGTTGAGATAAAGCGTAGTGAGATTGCTGAGCAATTTCAATGTGTGCCTTCGCAAATTAATTATGTGATTAATACGCGCTTTACGGCTGAGCGAGGATACCTCGTTGAAAGTAAGCGGGGTGGCGGTGGTTACATTCGGATTGTTCGCGTCCGTGCGCATACAAAAGTCGACTTAATTGAAGCGATTGTGGTGAGTTTAGAGCGAGGTGCTTCTCAAACGATGGCGGAAGATATTGTGTTTCGTTTAATTGATGAGAATGTGGTGTCGAAACGTGAAGCGAAGATGATGCTCGCAGCGTTGGATCGAAATACGCTCAATTTGCCATTGCCGCATCGTGATGAATTGCGATCGCGTATATTGCATGCGATGCTCTTAACACTCAAGTATGAACAGTTAAAGTGAGGCGAGTGCATGATGATTTGTGAAAATTGTAAGCAGCGACCAGCTAAAGTAACCGTTACACAAATACAAAACGGGGAGCAAGTGCAGCGTCATTATTGTGACGTGTGTGCAAAGGATTTCCATCCGTTTCATTTAGATTTTCAGCAAGACCCCCTATCGCTTCACCAATTGTTATCCAATTGGTTCGGTGTTCCAGAAAACAAGCAAGTTCAACAAAAACCGCAACCAGAATCCGCTACTTGTAGTTCATGTGGATGGACGTTCCGTCAATTCCTGAATAAAGGGAAGTTTGGATGTGCGCAATGTTATGAAAGTTTTCATGATCAAATGCCAGACGTCTTTAAAAAATTGCATAACGGCAGTGTTGAACATGTTGGAAAAACGCCAGGTGCATTTGGGCAAACGCTTCAAATAAAAAAACAAATTGAATCCATTCGCACATCGATGCGCACGGCTATTGAAATCGAGAATTTTGAAGAAGCGGCAAAGCTTCGAGACGAAGCTCGAGCATTAGAAGACCAGCTACAAAGCGGAGGTGAAAACTCCAATGAACATTGAACGTTTTCTCAATAATTCCGTAACGAGTTGGATGGCCGGCGAGGGCAAGAGTGCGGATATCGTCATGAGTACGCGCATTCGACTTGCTCGAAATTTAACAGGTTACCGTTTCCCACTTTCTTTTACAGAAAATGAAGCGCTACAAGTAGACCAAACAGTTTCAGCGGTTTTACTTGATGCAGAAGCGGAACTTGAGTCGACCTTTTCGTATATAGATATAAGAGAGCTTTCAACGCTAAACCGTCAAGTATTGGTTGAAAAGCATTTAATTAGTCCAAAACTTGCTCAGTCGGAAGTGACAGGATCTGTCTTATTGTCAGAAAATGAAGCATTGAGCGTCATGATCAATGAAGAGGATCACATTCGCATACAATGTATTTTCCCAGGATTACAACTACATGAAGCTTGGCGACAAGCAAATGTGATTGATGATGTCCTTGAAAAAGAATTGCCCTATGCATTTGATGAACGGTTTGGCTACTTAACAAGTTGCCCCACCAATACAGGGACTGGTTTGCGAGCATCTGTTATGATGCATCTCCCAGCACTTACCATGACTAAGCAAATGAACCGTATTGTCACAGCCATAACACGACTTGGAATGGTCGTTCGCGGCATTTATGGGGAAGGTAGTGAAGCCCTTGGCAATGTGTATCAAGTATCAAATCAAACGACACTTGGAATATCTGAAGAAGATATCCTAACCGATTTGCAAAGCATTACGGAACAAATTATACAAAAAGAACGAGAAGCCCGAGCAGCGCTTATACATACGAGAACGAATGTGTTGGAAGATCGTTTATACCGTTCGTTAGGTGTGTTAACGTATGCGCGACTTTTATCGACTGAAGAAGCGGGGCGCTGTTTGTCTGATGTGCGTCTTGGCATTGATCTCGGATTGATTAAAGGTGTGGATGTGTCCATTTTGAATGAGTGCATGGTTTTTATGCAACCAGGTTTTTTACAAAAGTATGCTGGTACGACGTTGCAGCCGGAAGAGCGAGACGTGTTTCGAGCGAAATTTTTTAGGGAACGTTTGCAAGTAGATAATAATTTAGACAACGAAGGAGAGGAACCTCATGATGTTTAATCGATTTACACAGCGCGCACAAAAAGTACTCCAATTAGCTCAAGAAGAAGCCATTCGGATGAAACACGAATCCATTGGAACTGAACATATATTACTAGGATTAATTCGTGAAGGTGGCGGAATTGCTGCAAAAGCAATGGAAGCCATTGAAGTAAGTCCTCAATTGATTGAGGATGGCATTGAAGAACTGGTGGGCGTTGGAACAGGTGATGTTGGGCCAATCGTTCATTACACGCCACGTGCAAAGAAAGTCATCGAATTGTCAGTCGACGAATCACGCAAACTGGGTCATTCGTACATTGGAACGGAACATTTATTATTGGCGTTGATTCGTGAAGGGGAAGGCGTAGCTGCGCGTGTCCTGAACAATTCGGGTGTGAGTTTGAATAAAGCACGTCAACAAGTGTTGCAATTACTGGGAAGTAACGATCATGTTCAAGCAAATGGCGGGGCAAATCCTGCAGCAAATACACCAACATTAGACAGCTTAGCGCGTGATTTAACGCAAATCGCTCGTGAAGGTAGCTTGGACCCTGTTATTGGACGAAGCAAAGAAATCACGCGTGTGATTGAAGTGTTATCACGTCGAACGAAAAACAACCCAGTCCTCATTGGGGAGCCAGGGGTTGGGAAAACGGCAATCGCTGAAGGTTTGGCACAACAAATTGTGCAAAATGAAGTCCCGGAAATTTTACGCGACAAACGCGTAATGACTTTAGATATGGGTACGGTAGTAGCGGGGACAAAATACCGGGGTGAGTTTGAAGATCGTCTGAAAAAAGTAATGGATGAAATTCGTCAAGCAGGCAATGTCATTTTATTCATTGATGAACTCCATACACTAATTGGTGCTGGTGGTGCTGAAGGTGCAATTGATGCCTCGAATATTTTAAAACCGTCACTTGCTCGTGGTGAACTTCAATGTATCGGTGCAACAACGCTCGATGAGTACCGCAAATATATTGAAAAAGATGCTGCGTTAGAGCGTAGGTTCCAGCCGATTCAAGTAGATGAGCCGTCTGTAGATGAGTCCATTCAAATTATTAAAGGTCTTCGTGATCGCTATGAAGCACATCACCGTGTGAAAATTACCGATGCAGCCATTACAGCAGCAGCAAAAATGTCGGATCGATACATTTCGGACCGTTTCTTGCCAGATAAAGCGATTGATTTAATCGATGAAGCGGGATCAAAAGTACGATTGCGTTCATATACTACCCCGCCAAACTTAAAAGAATTAGAAGCGCGTTTAGAAGCGATTCGTTCTGAGAAAAACGCGGCTGTGCAAAGTCAAGAGTTTGAAAAAGCAGCGTCGTTCCGCGATACAGAACAAAAACTTAAAGAAGAGCTTGAAAGTACCAAGAAGACATGGAAAGAAGAGCAAGGCAAAGCGGAATCTGAAGTAACTGTAGAAGATATCGCAGCTGTCGTTTCCATGTGGACGGGAATACCGGTTTCTAAACTTGCACAAACAGAGTCAGATAAATTATTGGTTTTAGAAGATACATTGCATAAGCGCGTTATTGGTCAAGCAGAAGCAGTTACTGCGATATCACGTGCTGTCCGTCGAGCGCGTGCAGGCTTGAAGGATCCAAAACGCCCAATCGGTTCATTTATTTTCTTAGGGCCAACAGGTGTTGGGAAGACTGAACTTGCTCGTGCACTAGCTGAAAGTATGTTTGGGGATGAAGATGCTATGATTCGCGTCGACATGTCTGAATACATGGAGAAACATTCAACGTCTCGTTTAGTAGGTTCACCACCAGGTTATGTTGGATTTGAAGATGGTGGTCAATTAACAGAAAAAGTTCGTCGTAAACCATACTCTGTTATTCTTTTAGATGAAATTGAGAAAGCGCATCCAGATGTTTTCAATATCTTATTGCAAGTATTAGAAGATGGACGCTTAACGGATTCAAAAGGACGCACCGTCGACTTCCGCAATACGGTTGTCATCATGACATCAAACGTAGGTGCGGAAGCATTGAAGAAAAATAAATATGTCGGCTTCAATTTGCAAGACGGCGAACAAAAATATAAGGACATGAAAGGCAGAATGCTGGAAGAGTTGAAAAAAGCGTTCCGCCCGGAATTCCTAAACCGTGTCGATGAAATGATTGTGTTCCATTCGTTAGAAAAAGAGCACTTGAAAGAAATTGTCACGTTGATGACAGCTCAATTAACGAAGCGCTTAGCAGAACAAGAAATCGAGCTTGAGTTGTCAGAAGCGGCACAAGAGAAAATCACAAAAGAAGGTTACGACCCAGAGTATGGCGCACGCCCGCTCCGTCGTGCACTTCAAAAACATGTGGAAGATCGCTTGTCTGAAGAACTATTAAAAGGGACTGTTTTAACAGGACACAAAATTGTCTTTGATGTAGAAAATGACGAATTTGTAGTTCGTACAAAAGAGGCAGTAGCGGAATAAAACGATTGGAGCATTCCGGGGAAGTTGGTCGGAATGCTCTTTTTCTACATAGGGATTACTAAACTAGTTACCCAAAGGTGTATGATTGAATTATCATATCTCGTGACAAGAGCAAGCTTGCATCACAGCTTGATTAGCACTTTACGCTTTTTTATATAGGAGGATCTATGGCTAAACGTAAAACAAAATTCATGTGTAATTCATGTGGCTATGAATCGGCAAAGTGGATGGGACGATGTCCAGGTTGTGGCGAGTGGAACACGATGGTCGAAGAAGTTGAAGTAGTTGTCAAAGGACCTCGACGAACATTCCAACATTCTGAAAAAATTGCACAAAAAGCGACTCCGATTACTGCGATTGAAACGGTAGATGAACCACGCGTTGACACGGATTTAGCTGAGTTAAATCGAGTGCTTGGTGGAGGCATTGTGCCAGGCTCCTTAGTGCTCATTGGAGGAGATCCTGGGATTGGAAAATCGACGTTGCTGCTACAAGTATCAGCGTTACTGGCGAATAAAGGTCAGCGAGTACTTTATATGTCTGGGGAAGAGTCCATTCGTCAAACGAAACTTCGTGCAGAGCGTCTAGGGGTTACATCGGCTGAGCTTTATATTTATTCCGAAACAAACTTAGAGTTAGTCAATGAAGCAATTGATCAGGTTGAACCGAAATTTGTCATCATTGACTCCATTCAAACAGTTCACCATCCAGAAGTTACGTCTGCGCCAGGTAGCGTATCTCAAGTACGTGAATGTACAGCAGAATTAATGCGTATTGCAAAAACGAAAAACATCGCTATTTTCTTGGTAGGTCATGTTACAAAAGAAGGCCAAATTGCTGGACCGCGTCTACTTGAGCACATGGTTGATACCGTGCTTTATTTCGAAGGAGAACGTCACCATACGTATCGGATTTTGCGCTCGCAGAAAAATAGATTTGGCTCAACAAATGAGATAGCTATTTTTGAAATGTTACAAGGCGGCTTGAAAGAAGTATTGAACCCTTCCGAGCTGTTTCTTCAAGAACGTTCTCAAGGGGCGGCAGGATCCACTGTTGTAGCTTCCATGGAAGGAACGCGTCCGATACTTGTGGAAATTCAAGCATTGATCACCCCCACGAGTTTTAACTACCCAAAACGGATGGCGAGTGGCATTGATCAAAATCGAATTTCCTTATTAATGGCTGTGTTGGAAAAGCGAGTGGGCATGTTATTGCAAACGCAAGATGCTTACATCAAAGTTGCTGGCGGCGTCAAGTTGGATGAACCAGCAATTGATTTAGCCGTATTAACCACAATCGTCTCAAGTTTTAGAGATGTAGCGGTAAGTGCGCATGATTGTTTTATTGGTGAAGTTGGATTAACAGGGGAAGTGCGCCGAGTGTCACGCGTCGAACAGCGTGTACAAGAAGCAGCTAAGCTTGGGTTCAAACGTGCCATTGTTCCCGCTTCCAACCTTGGAGGATGGGATTATCCAAAGGGCATTCAAGTTGTGGGTGTTGAAAGTGTCAATGATGCATTAAAAGAAGCTTTCCCGAGCGTTTAGTCGTTGATGGGGAAGCTTTTCTTCTTTTCTTTAAGTGCCTCCTAATCACCGTAGGTTGTTGGAACTAGGACCATTTATAGGTAATTTGTTTGTGGCATTTCAGAAAAGCAACCTTTGATTTCGCATCTTCGTCAAATGGGTGTTTCCAAGTGAAAACGTGTATAATCAAAAACAGGAGGTGGGCTAATGTTAAAGTGGATTATCCGCATTACATTTATCTTAATTGGTGGAACGCTCGGGTTACTTTTATTACCGCAATTATACGATCTTATTCATTTATCCTCGAACCCGTGGCTGAACAATCCTTATGTCTCAGTGTTAATAGGTGCCGTTCTTTTGTATATTCTTGCTTTATTAATGACGGATTACTTGATTGAGTTTTTAAAATGGATGGAAGATCGTTTGCTTAACGCGCCGATTGGAGATTTGTTATTTGGCACACTCGGTTTAATCATCGGGTTAAGCGTGGCATTTCTTTTGAATTTTGCTGTCAATTCGATTCAACTTCCTATCATTAATACGGTGTTACCGGTGTTGCTCACAATTATTTTAGGGTATCTAGGTTTCCAAGTTGGCTTTAAAAAACGTGATGAGATTGTGCAAATGTTTAATGCGAACAAAGCGAATGTTCAAAAGAAGAAGTTTGATGAAAATAATCCACAAGCGCTTCAACAAGCATCTTATAAGTTATTGGATACGAGCGTGATTATTGATGGACGAATATCAGACATATCGGCAACTGGTTTTCTTGAAGGTGTATTAGTCGTTCCTCAGTTTGTCTTGTCGGAACTTCAACATATTGCCGATTCATCGGATACGTTAAAGCGTACGCGTGGACGTCGTGGTCTTGACATTTTAAAGCGACTGCAAGTGGAACGTGCTTCAGCTGTCTTGATTACGGAAGAAGATTTTGATGATGTTCAGGAAGTGGATATCAAACTGATGCGTCTTGCGAAGAAAATGGATGGTATGGTCGTAACGAATGACTTTAACTTAAATAAAGTGTGTGAGTTGCATCAAGTGGCAGTCCTCAATATTAACGATCTTGCGAATGCGGTTAAGCCAGTCGTCATTCCAGGAGAAGAAATGCATGTTGTTGTCATTAAAGATGGCAAAGAACAAAATCAAGGTGTCGCGTATTTAGATGACGGTACCATGATTGTTGTGGAAGATGGCAAATCTTACGTAGGTCAGGCCATTGATGTAGTTGTTACAAGTGTTCTTCAAACATCTGCAGGGCGCATGATTTTCGCTAAAAGAAAGTAAGAAATATGGACTTATTTAAAGATTTCAGATTGGAGTTTAACAGCACAAAGTGAGCTACTCCATTGACTATGACAAGTAAAATCAAGAGGCTGTCCTTTCTGTCATGAGTACATGGCAGGTAAGGCAGCCTCCTTTTCCATCATGAAAGAAGGGAATTATTGAAATGAAGTATACCGTTGTATTACCAGCTGCAGGGAGCGGCAAACGAATGAAGGCTGAGCAAAATAAATTATTTCTTACATTACGCAATAAGCCGATACTAATTCATACACTTGAGGTGTTTGAACAAGATCCAAACTGCACGGGCATTTGGCTCGGAGTGAAACCAGAAGAACGTGAAACCATTCAAGAGATGTTGAACCAACATCACATCACGAAAGTTAAAGGGATGCCTGCAGGTGGCGAAGAACGCCAACATAGTGTCCATGCATGTGTGGTAGCAGCTCAGAATGAGTCAGAACTCATTTTAGTGCATGATGCGGCTAGACCCTTCATTGATCCGGCGGTAATAAGCGAGTTAGCACAAAAAGCGTATGAAACCGGTGCAGCGATTGCTGGTGTAAAAGCTAAAGATACGATGAAACGTGTTCAAAATAATGTGATTGAAGAAACGCTAGATCGAGATCAATTGTGGGTGATCCAAACGCCGCAAGCTTTCCACACGAGTATTTTAGCGAAAGCTCATCAATTAGCAGATCAAGCGGGGTTTGTTGGAACGGATGAATCTATGCTTGTTGAGCGATTAGGATTTGGGGTACATGTAGTAGAAAGTACGTACGATAATGTGAAAATGACAACACAAGAAGATTTACTCATTGGTGAAGCCATTTTACAAAAACGAGTGCAGGGGGAAAACTAAATGTTTCGAGTTGGACAAGGGTTCGATGTACATGAATTCGCAGAAAATCGGCCGCTTATTTTAGGAGGCATCACGATTCCTTATGATAAAGGTTTAATCGGTCATTCAGATGCCGATGTTTTATTACATACAGTGACGGATGCGGCTTTAGGAGCGATTGGTGAAGGGGATATTGGTCGTCATTTTCCAGATACAGACCCTGATTTTAAAGATGCAGACTCAGCGAAACTCCTCGAATACATTTGGAAAATCGTTGAGAAAAAAGGCTATAAACTAGGCAATGTGGATTGTACGATTATTGCTCAAGCACCCAAAATGGCCCCGTACATTGAACAAATGCGTAACCGCATCGCGCAGCTATTAAACGCGGAACCAACTCAAGTCAATGTCAAAGCAACGACCACTGAAAAGCTTGGCTTTACAGGTCGTGGAGAAGGCATTGCGGCACAAGCGACAATATTACTCATTCAAAAATAAGCATGACCTGTGGTAAACTGAACAAAGTTTAGCACGTATTCGAGGAGGAACCACAAATGACACAAGAAGTTCGCGTACGCTACGCACCAAGTCCAACTGGAAACTTACATATCGGTGGGGCACGTACCGCATTATTTAACTATTTATTCGCACGTCATCACGGAGGCAAGTTCATCGTTCGTATTGAAGATACAGACATTGAACGTAACATTGAAGGTGGCGAACTCTCTCAACTAGAAAACCTGAAATGGTTGGGCATTGAGTATGATGAATCAGTTGACATTGGTGGACCATATGCACCGTATCGTCAAATGGAACGTCTGGACATTTACAAAAAGCACGCTGAAGAAATGCTTGAAAATGGTCATGCCTATAAATGTTTCTGTACAACTGAAGAGTTAGAAGTTGAGCGAGAAGCACAAAAAGCTAGTGGAATCGCTGCACCGATGTACAAAGGAACATGTCGCAACTTAACAAAAGAAGAAGTGGCAGAAAAAGAAGCATCAGGACTTCCCTATACAATTCGTATGCGTGTGCCAGCTAATGTAACGTATACATTTGAAGATTTAGTTCGTGGTTCAGTAACGTTTGAGTCAAAAGACGTAGGTGATTGGGTTCTTGTCAAAGCAAACGGGATTCCAACTTACAACTATGCGGTAGTATTAGATGATCACTTCATGAAAATTTCACACGTATTTCGTGGGGAAGAGCATTTATCGAACACACCAAAACAAATGATGATTTTCCAAGCGTTTGGTTGGGAAAGCCCTCAATACGGTCATATGACATTAATTATTAACGAAAATCGTAAAAAATTATCAAAACGAGATGAGTCCATTATTCAATTCGTGGCGCAATATAAAGATTTAGGCTACATCCCTGAAGCAATGTTCAATTTCTTTGCGCTGCTTGGTTGGTCGCCAGAAGGAGAAGATGAGATCTTCTCGAAAGAAGAATTTATTCGCATGTTTGATGTCAATCGATTATCTAAATCGCCATCTATGTTTGATAAACAAAAATTAACATGGATGAACAATCAATACGTGAAGCAACTTTCGCTTGAAGAAGTAGTTGAACTTGCGTTACCTCACTTACAACAAGCAGGTCGTTTACCAGCAACATTATCGACTGAGGAAAAAGAATGGGCGACAGGCGTCATTGCTCTGTACCACGAGCAAATGAGTTTCGGAGCTGAAATTACGGAGTTAACTGAACTGTTCTTTAAAGATGAACTTGCATATGATGAAGAAGCGACTGCTGTTTTATCTGGCGAGCAAGTCCCAGAAGTGATGGCAGCATTTAAAACGCATTTAGAGCAATTAGAAGCGTTTGAACCTGAAGCGATTAAAGCGGCAATCAAAGCGGTTCAAAAAGAAACAGGACATAAAGGGAAGAATTTATTCATGCCAATTCGTGTGGTAACTACTGGACAAACGCATGGTCCAGAATTGCCAAATGCCATTTCGTTAATTGGCAAAGCAAAAGTCATTGCACGTGTAGAGAAGTACGCGAAACAATAAGTTTGACTTTCACTCTTGATGGTGTAAAAATGAAGCTATCTTTTAAGTGCAATCACAAGGTTAGAAAGACTGGCACGGATGCTTTGGCAAATGAATCGGAAACTTGTTTTCAGATGAAGTAATGATGCTGAAGTGTGGGTCGGCCTTTCCAACAAAACATCCAAAAGCTTTGATGAGGAGAAGTACATAAGGCACGCTCTTTAGAGAGGACCACCACCGGCTGAAAGTGGTCTGAGCTTAGGCACTATGGAAATGCACCTCTGAGCGCTCAGCTGAACCAATTAGTAAGCGAGCCGTATCGTCTACGTTACAGACGCCAAGGGGGAAGGGCAGTAAGAAATCCTTCCAATCAGAGTGGAACCGCGCATTTACAGCGTCTCTGTCAGTTAATGACAGGGGCGCTTTTTATTTTGGGCAAGAAAAGCGGAAAGCGCCACTCAAGCTCTACACCGGTGCTGGAAGATTCGAGTAGGAAACTTGTTTCCGCATGAGAAACTGAAGCTAAGGTGAGAGCTGGCGCAAGCAGCTAGACACCAAGAAAAGCGGAAAGCGCCACTCAAGCCATATCGCCTAGTTAACTTGGTGGTGAGACGTGTTTGATCGATAAATCCTTCAATTTGATCGATAAATCTCCAGTTTGATCGATAAATCCTCAGATTGATCGATAAACACGCCGAAATGAGTGTTAAATTTTTCACAATCGAAAGAAATCAACAAAAAATGTCTCAATAACGAAGTTGACGAGTTACTAATACCCTATCTGACGAGTGTTTCTTTCAAACAGGAGCGTAGCGAAAATAAAACCATTCCAACACCACTGGGCTTCGGCTGACGAAACTTTGGGTTGGGGACAATTAGCTTTTTATGCAATAGAAGATGAGTACAGATGTTCATCATGAATGAAGGAGGAGTCAAAATGTTTAAACGAATGAAAGAAGACATTGAAGTGGTCTTCGAACAAGATCCAGCAGCGAGACGCGTGCTTGAAGTTGTATTGACATATGCAGGCTTACACGCAGTCTGGGCACACCGAGTCGCACATGCACTTTTCAAACGGAAATTCTTTTTCCTAGCCCGTGCTGTGTCACAAGTGAGTCGTTTTTTCACCGGAATTGAAATACATCCTGGTGCAAAAATCGGTCGTCGCTTCTTTATTGACCATGGAATGGGTGTGGTCATTGGAGAAACGTGTGAAATCGGCAATGATGTCACCATTTACCAAGGAGTAACGCTTGGCGGGACTGGAAAGCAACGAGGAAAAAGGCACCCAACATTACAAGATAATGTATTAGTCGCAACAGGAGCTAAAGTACTCGGATCAATTACGATTGGTGAAAATAGTAAAGTGGGTGCAGGTTCAGTCGTTTTAAAACATGTCCCACCTAATTCGACTGTTGTTGGGATACCTGGAACTGTCGTTATGCGAGATGGTGTCAAAGTGAAACGCAACTTAGATCATCAGGATCTGCCGGATCCAGTGGCAGATAAATGTAATATGTTAGAAGAAAAAATTGCTGTGCTGCGACAACAAATTGACGCGATGAATCAACAAGTTGAAAAGGAGAGTAACGATAAATGAGCATTCATATTTACAACACATTAACACGCCAAAAAGAACCCTTTGTTCCACTAGAAGAGGGAAAGGTGAAAATGTACGTGTGTGGTCCAACGGTATATAACTACATCCATATCGGCAATTCACGTCCAGTCATCGTGTATGATACTGTGCGTCGTTATTTAACGTACCGAGGATATGAAGTGAATTTCGTTTCAAACTTTACAGATGTTGATGACAAAATTATTAAAACGGCAAATGAACTTGGTGAAGAAGTATCTGAATTAACGGAGCGTTTTATTGCGGCTTACTTTGAAGATGTCACAGCGCTTGGTTGCCAAAAAGCAGATGCTCATCCTCGTGTGACGGAGCATATGGATGACATCATTAAATTCATTGAAGTGTTAATAGAAAAAGGGTTTGCGTACGAATCGCAAGGCGATGTTTATTACAGAACTCGTAAGTTTGAAGGGTACGGAAAGTTATCTCAACAATCTGTCGATGATTTGAAGATAGGTGCTCGCATTGAAGCAGGTGAAAAGAAAGAAGATGCGCTTGATTTTACCTTGTGGAAAGATGCAAAACCAAACGAAATATCGTGGAAGAGCCCTTGGGGAAATGGTCGTCCAGGTTGGCATATCGAGTGTTCAGTGATGGCGCGTGAACTTTTAGGAGATACCATCGATATTCATGCAGGCGGTCAAGATTTAACATTCCCACATCATGAAAACGAAATTGCACAATCCGAAGCTCATAATGGAAAACAATTTGCCCGTTACTGGATGCATAATGGGTATATCAATATCGATAATGAAAAAATGTCGAAATCCCTAGGAAACTTTGTGTTAGTTAATGACATTCGTCAACAGATTGACCCGCAAGTTTTGAGGTTCTTTATGTTGTCTGTTCATTATCGTCACCCAATCAATTTTTCACAAGAACTCGTTGAGAATGCTGAAAATGGGTTAGCGCGCATTCGAACTTCCTATGCAAACTTAGCTCATCGACTTGAAGCATCTCCTGAGCTTGGGGATCATCAAGACATCTGGTTGCACAAAATTGATGAAGTGCGTCAACAATTTACCGCGTC
>JBFGKX010000044.1:0-13314 GCA_041576455.1 Paenisporosarcina sp.
ACTTCATATCCTTTAGCTTCAAAGAAAGGTTTAGCGGTAATACTGGCTTCAGTAAAAACTTCTAAAATCCCATTTAATCTTGCATCTTTTTCAAGTTGAACGATTAGCATCCTACCAATGCCTTGTCTTTGATAATCTTTATGTGTATACAGTAAATCAATTTCTCCTTTCTCCGTAAGATTACCAAACCCTACAATTATTTGGTTTGCACTCACGACATATGTTGTACTATCCCCTAAACGTTTCATCCACGCCTCTTCACCCGAAATTCCGTTCGCCCAAACACTCACTTGTTCTTTCGTGTAGTCTTTTAGATTAATGGAAATAATTGTTTTTTTGAACAACGTCATTATCTCAACAGTGTCTTCTTTTTCATACCTTCTAATCTCCAATGTAATTACCCCATCCGTCTTTCATTAGTGTTTTTATTTTCAGAAATTAAATCCTCTCGTTCTGAGATTTTGATTTATTAGAAATTAATCTTCTGCTTTCTAATGTCTATGATTAAATTTATCAACAATTTCTTGATATCAGAACTTTTACAATTAAACCACTTTTGACCGTGCATTCAACATACACCACAAGCCAATACAGCTTTTCACATCGGTTATTACTTGTGATCCTACCTACGAATAGATCTAGTGAATCTTCTAAAAGTTAGTTCATTTATGCCTATCAAACCTAGAAATAATTGAACTCCTACTATTTTGAAAAACCATACATTAATTAGCCAGATACTCATTAAGGGCAAGCAATAGACAATAGAACCATAACGCTCTCGGAATTCCACATGATTTTAAAAATATTTGTTCTATATACCTATAAGCAGAGTGGGTTTTCATCACTTATTACTAAATTACCAATCATTAAGATGTGATTCAATTCTCATGAATTTCAGCTATTGACGTTTGGTAACGCTTACAAAAATAAAGTTGAAAAAGTATTTAGATTATTTCGCTTTTGCTATTGTTAAAATATTGCGAAAAGAATACAATACAGTTTATATTGTGGGTTATCCGAATACCCCTAAATACATTCAGCAAGGAGAAACAAACATGACAACTTACAATATTAATGTCACTTTGAGTGAAGCGAAAAAGGTGAAACCGCAATCTGATCAACTTCAGTTTGGGAAAACCTTTACAGACCATATGTTTATGATGGATTATACGGAAGGCTTAGGATGGCACGACCCACGCATCATTCCTTATCAACCAATTTCCCTAGATCCAGCTTCTATGATTTTCCACTATGGACAATCCGTTTTTGAAGGATTGAAGGCCTATATATCTAAAAAAGATGAAGTTCTATTATTTAGACCCGATCAAAACTTTAAACGCTTTAACCAATCTAATGATCGTTTGTGCATTCCGCCCGTCGATGAAGAGTTTGCCGTAGAAGCTCTTAAGGAACTAATCAATGTAGACAGAGAATGGATTCCGACAGCCGAGGGAACCTCTTTGTATATTCGTCCATTTATTATTTCAACTGAGGCATTTTTAGGAGTAGCACCATCAACTCGCTACCATTTCATCATTATTCTATCTCCAGTAGGGTCTTATTATAAAGAAGGCATCGCACCAATTAAGATTTCCGTTGAAAATCAATTTGTTCGTGCCGTTGCAGGTGGAACAGGAACAGCCAAAACCGGTGGTAACTATGCCGCAAGTTTAAAAGCGCAAAAACTATCTGGAGTTAAAGGGTTTTCACAAGTGCTGTGGTTAGACGGCGTTGAACGTAAATATATAGAAGAAGTAGGAAGTATGAATATCTTCTTCAAAATTGATGGTGAAGTGGTGACCCCTGCAATTAATGGCAGTATTTTAGATGGTGTCACACGCAAATCAATTCTACAATTACTTCACTATTGGAATGTACCCGTGACAGAGCGTCGTATTTCTATGGACGAAATTAAGCAAGCCTATGTTGAAGGGAAACTGGAAGAAGCATTCGGAACCGGTACAGCCGCAGTAATTTCACCCGTAGGCGAATTAAGCTGGAACGATGAAGTAATGGTTGTAAATAACGGACAAACTGGAGAACTTTCACAAAAATTGTATAACACCCTAACAGGCATTCAAACTGGGGCAATTGAAGATCCATTTGGATGGGCTGTAGAAGTAAGTCGTAACAAAGACACACTTCTCCAAACGACTCTTAGCTCGTAAAAACTAATTTTTAAAAAACGCCAAACCTTTAGCAACGATTTTTGTTGCTGAAGGTTTTCTATTTTCATCGCCTCTTCGTTATATAAAACATTTTGAGTACTCCCCTTTTACATGATAGAAAAAGTTGAGAAATTTAATCCCCCAATTGTTTATTCAACAACTAGAGACTTATATATATTTTCTAAAGTCCATAGAATATAAACTATTTTGCATAATATAAAATAATGCTTAAAAAAGGAGGTGGCAATTTTGCCAAAAAAAGCTGCGTCAAACAGTAACTCTAGTTCTTCGTCTTCTTGTTCATCATCTAGCTCCTCATCTTCAAGTTCTTCATCTTCTAGCTCTTCATCTTCTAGTTCTTCGTCGTCAAGTTGTTTTTAACAGGATTTGTATTTAAGAAATTGTATGCAAGAAAAAGCTTTCCATTAGTCTATGTTTTAATAGATTAATGGTGGCTTTTACTCCTAATTCAGCAATCTAGCCACTGTTTCAATTCCCTTAAACAGTAATAATAGGAGCTGTGCAAGCGTGGACCCATAAATCACTTTAAAAGAAAGGAAGGTGAATATATGTCTTATTTACTTCCAACCTATTTTTTAGAAATAGGAGACGAAGCCCTAACCGATTTACGCAATAATTTAATGAGCAATGAATCGATTCCTGCCATATTTAAGGTTGAAAACACGTACTATCAAATCAATCTTGCTTATCGAGGTTCTTACACACGCAAATTCAAAAAAAGATCCTATGTCATTGAATTTAATCATCCTGAAACTTTTTTGGCAGCTCGGAAAATTCATCTAAATGCAGAATATAAAGACCCATCTCTCATACGCAATAAATTATCGCTCGATTTTTTTGAGGATATAGGTATTTTATCTCCACATAGTCAACATGTTAATCTGATGCGAAATGACACATATAAAGGTGTTTATTTACAACTAGAGTCAGTTGATGATTTATTTTTAAAAAATAGAAACCTCCCCCTTGGCCCCATTTACTACGCCGTGAACAATAATGCGAACTTTTCTTCCATGAGGGACGATAAACCAAAGGAATCACTTATCTCGGGATATAAACAAGTGGTTGGAAAATCAGCTGACGATCAATACCTTTACGAATTAATCAAATCTATAAATACTACCCCTATATCGCAGTTCCCCGATAAAGTCTCACAGCATATGGATGTAAAAAAATTTCTGCTATGGTTAGCAGGGGCTGTTTGCACCATGAATAACGATGGGTTCACGCGCAACTATGCCCTATATCGTAATAGTGAAACAAATTTATTTGAAATCTTGCCTTGGGATTATGATGCTACATGGGGAAGGAAAATCAACGGAAAACTAATGAACTACACATACGTACCCATTGCAGGTAAAAATGAAAATGCCCTCTGCCAAGTTCTCTTGCAAGTACCTGAATACCGAAAAATGTATAAAAACATATTAGAAGAAATACTCGAAACACGTTTTACGGTTAAATATATGAAAAACAAAGTTTTATCCCTCCACCAAGATTTACGTCCTCATATTTTCTTTGACCCCTATAAAAGAAAAAAAATTAACCTCTTTGATAACGAACCCAATGTGATTTTTCAGTTCATTACTAAACGAAATCATTATTTAAAACAGCAACTTAAAACCTTAAACTAAGATGCGAATATCATTCTTCATTTAAAGGAATAGTGTTTTAAAATGCAGAAAGGAGCAATCGTGATCCCTATTTGTGTGAAACATACGGATAAGTATGGAAGAGGAATATTTGCAACTCGTGATATTAAAAAAGATGAACTCGTTGAGGTATCCCCTCTTTTAATTTGCCCTAACAAAGAATGGAAATATTTAAAGAAAACCAATCTCATGAATTACTGTTTCGTTTCGGGAGAACTCAAAAATATAGCCATTGCACTCGGAAATGGTTCACTGTTTAATCATTCATACACGCCAAATACACGTTTTCAAGATAATCAAAAAAACGTATCCATTGACTTTTATGCAATAGATGATATTAAAGCGGGTGAAGAATTGACAATCAATTACAATGGCAACCCTGAAGATCAATCTTCTTTATGGTTTTCAGTAATTGAGTAGGCCAACATCTTTTTATTTAATCACTAATAAATCCCTTATCCCGATTCAGAAAAGAGCAGCCGAAGTTGCAATTTCGGCTGCTTTAAATTTGCTCTTCAGGTTAAGATCTATATAAAAATAAGATTATACTTAACAGCAATATATATATTGCTGTAGAAACTAGGCATGGGATGTTTATATTTGGGTCTTTGGATGTTTAAGTAATGGCTTTTGGTAAGGCTTCAATTTCCCTTCATTCAACACTTTTAATCGATTTGCAAAATAGGTGGCTTCTTTACTCGTATGCTCGAGCAGTTGGACATAATTATTAGATTGTATTTCACCACGTAGAATGAGTGCTAACACTTTTCTTTTATACGCCCATCTATTAGCGACCGCTTGATAAACATGTGTGTTAAATGCTTCAATTTGTCGAGGGTAAGAATTTACGCTATAGGTATTTAACTTTTCTTCCATTCTTTCAAATATCGCAATGAATGATTTAGCTTCATCAATCCGTTTTTGTTCATTTGTCGTAAAGCCTAGACTTAAAAAGAGGGCATGCTTCTTCATAATTCTTGACCAAAAACGAATTTCATCCAATTACCTTACGACAAACTCATTAGCCAAAACTTTTCCTCCCCACTACTTCATTATCCATCCTATCAATTCAACGTTTTGAAGATGACATCTTCAAAAAAACTTCTTCGAAAGAGACACATCTCTCTCGAAGAAGTTTTTGATACTAAAATAATTCAGACTGGTTTGTATTGGATTAAAAAAATATTAACATGATTTTCTTGAATTTATTCGTCTTCTAACCATTTTGATAACGGGTATATTCCAATGCTTTGGATAACTAATGAAATAACGACTACTGAAAAACCAAGTGAAATTAACTTGTCTGCATTGCCTTCATTCATCGTACTTAATGTTAATAATAAAAACACCGACATCGTTCCGCGGATGCCTGACCAAGAAATGAGGAAGGCTTTTTTCCAGTCAACCACCTTTCGCATCCCTTTAAATACTTGCATTGTGCTATAAACAACAAGAAATCGGATGATTATGGATGCGACAAATATAGCTAAAGCAAGCCACCAGTTGGAGAATTTTAAATAATCGGTCGCTACGATGCCCATTAGTAAAAATACCAGCGACAATAATGTCGGCTCAACTACACTCCAAAAACCAGACAAGGCTTCCTTGTAATGATCTTCTTTATTTATATGGGTAAACTCCCACGACAACATAATCCCCGCAGCCACTGTGGCCAAGACACCCGAAAACCCAAACTGTTCTGCCAACTGAAAAACACCATAAGCGATAATTATACTGAGCATCACTTGAAAATCGCGATGGTGGGTAATGTGAACAGCTTTACTTAATAACCAGCCCACAACAACGCCAAGCCCAACACCACCGATAGATACATAGGCAAACTCCCCAATAAATGACCCTAGATGAAATGATTGATGATCAATGTACATGCCAGACACCACTGTAAATAGCACAATACTCGTTCCATCATTAATCATCGATTCACCATCCACGATATTGGCGATACTTTTATCTTGTGATGCTTTTTTCAATATCGCAATCACGGAGACTGGATCGGTAGGTGTCAGGATGGAAGCGACGACCAAGGCACCGAGAAAGGAAATCGAGAAAACCATTCCACCAACATAATAAATGACCACTCCCATCAGACCAGCGGTTACCAGTATCCCAAATGTACTAAGTGTCCCAATAATTCCTGCGTTCTTTCGCAAGGCAATTGCCGAAATTTGATAAGCTGAAGCAAATAACAACCCTGGAAGAAATACATTATAAATTATATGTTCGGTTACTTGAACATCCGAAAAATAAGGCATGAACGATAAACCGATTCCGACTAATAAAAGCACAACAGGCACTGGGAAATTTTCTTGTTTTTTATCAATCGTAAATACGATATACCCTATGGATAATAGAATAATAATAAGTGCTGTAGACATTAGATTTCCCTCCAATTAAAATAAATCACTTCCTTTTAATAGAAATTCACAAATTGCCTCGTTTGAGCGGCTACCTACAAATCTTAAATTTTTGCTTATACCTACGATAAACTTTCCCTCCATTTTAAAACGATAAACAGTCTAACATCCGAACTGTTTTAACAATAAAGTCCATAACACGAATTCATAAAAATGGGATATTTCCTTATTTTGTTTACATAAATGGAAAATGAGCGCACTCCCTGTTAAGGATTACACTCATTTATTGGAAATCGATAGACTCTCGTTACTTAGAATTAAGATTTATTACATAGTTCGATTCATCTATAGATACCCATTTCCTTTAAATCTATAAGTTGTTTATAGATTTACTATAATCACAACTCAATCTTTTTTATGTTTAATTGAACTAGATAGACTTTAGTCTCTCAAATAAATCTTCATCATTTTTAAAGTACGTAATGATTTTTTCTTCGGTAGCGTCAACAATTTATGTTAACTAAATTAAAGATTGAGTTGACTTAATATTTCAATTTCACTTATACTTTTGCTATATTGAATTATTGGAGGGTAAATATGACTAGTTTCACAGCTACAAGATCAGATAATCATTCACGCACACTAAAATTGGTGCAAGCTGCAATGTTCGCCGCATTAATGATGATCGGTGCCAACATTTCTTCTTTCTTAATCATTGGAGGTGTCCCAATCACACTTCAAACCTTTTTCGCGATTTTAGCAGGTCTTATTCTTGGGAAACGTCTAGGTGCAATTGCTATGTTGGTATATGCACTAATCGGTTTAGCAGGTTTACCTGTTTTCGCTAAATTTTCAGGTGGATTGGACACCATTTTCACTCCGACTTTTGGATTTATTCTTTCATTCATAGTAGTTGCCTATCTTGCTGGAATCATTTCTGAAAAATACCCGACAAAAGTTGGTTATGTAGTAGCTGCTTTAGCAGGTCTTGCATTCAACTATATTTTCGGTACAAACTGGATGTACGCAGCCTTTAAAGTATGGTCCGCGGCTCCTGAAGGCTTCTCTTACCAAATGGCGTGGAGTTGGATGGTTGTACCATTGCCAAAAGATTTGATCCTTTCTATTTTAGCCGGCATTTTTGGTTTTCGATTAAACCCAATTCTTAAAAAATATAAATAATCTACATGAAACACCCCTACCAATTCGCTTAAACTGCGATTGATAGAGGTGTTTTTACATTAATGACTATTTTACACTTACATGTGCTAATGTATTTCTGAATAACCAGTCATCTGTCTTTACAAACTCAACTTTAATATCCTGCTACAAATACATTTGAAACAAGCTCGGCTACATAAGAACTGCCTCCGTTATCTTCCACATTTTCAACCATCATCGCAAGAATAAATGTAGGGTTGTCAGCATTATACGTAATAAAATAGCCGTTTTTTTCCCCGTTTCTTCCCTTGAAGCTTTTAATTCAGCGGTGCCCGTCTTCCCAGCGAGTGCGTGTGTTGGGAGATTCGCGGCCTGCGCAAATCCATTCACGACAACGTTTCGCATACTTGTTCTAAGAATCGCAGCATTTCCTGCACTAACGAGTCCCTCTTTCCACACTTGTGCTTTTTCTTCCTCAAGCAACAAGGTCGGCTTGTACATCACACCATCATTGAGAAAAGCCTCATACATCGAAGCAAGATGCACAATATTTGTTAACATTTGTCCTTGGCCAAATGAGGTATCGGCAAGTTGTCCGAGTGAATGAAGAGTCTCATCATTTGAAAGTTGAGAAGACTTCAAGTTTAGGAAGAACGGAATGTCTTCCCCAAAACCAAACTGTTTCATGCCATCTATAAATGGTTCACGACCCAGATCAAGCGCTTTTTGAGCAAAATAAATATTATCCGAGTAGACAAGTGCTTTGTTTAGATCGACCGGATTTGGGGCTTCTGCATGCACACGCGTCACTCGATAGTCCCCCCAAGAGGCATCTTTTTGCCAAGTCTTCCCGTTAATCGTTACCCCTTCGGTTGGATTCAGTGTTTCTGCTTCCATCCCAATCGCTGCGGTTACCGGTTTAATTGTGGAGCCTGGTGCATAGGTGGAAGCAAAACGATTAAAAAGTGGATTCATTGGATGTTCTTTTAACTCTTTGTAGCGATCTCCACTAATGCCCAGCATAAATTCGGCAGGATCAAATCCGGGAGAACTAATGAGTACGAGCGTTTCACCAGTAGTTGGGTCCACAGCAGCGCTCGCTCCTGGCTCGCCTCGCATGGAATCATAGGTGATTTTCTGCAGCTCTGCATCAATTGTGAGTGAGATAGATTCGCCATTTTTCGCTTTTCTTTCTGCAACAATAATGGGTTCTGCCCCAACATCCGGTTTTTGAATATAAATACGCACACCATCTTTGCCGCGCAGTCGTTCCTCAAGGTGCTTCTCCATTCCTTGTCTTCCAATTAAATCATCTGCTGAATACCCATCATCTTTTCGCTTTTCCAATTGTTCTGCTGTAATGCTTCCGATATACCCAGTTACGTGGGATAATGCTTCACCATATGGGTACTCACGCATCGGAGCTTCTTGATACGTCATGCCCGGAATTTTAATGACTTCATCCAGCAACTCTTGATGATTTTTAGCGACCTTCACAATCGGCACAAAATAATCTGGTTTCACCCAACTCTGATTTAACTGTTTGTCAATATACGCTGTCGTGACTCGAAGGAGTTCGGCTAAAGTCTTCTTCGTTTCATCCGTAAATTTACCAGGCACAATCCCAACTTCAAATCCTGTCCCATTCACCGCGATTGGCTTCCCGTTGCGGTCCAGGATTTCTCCACGTACCCACTCCGTTTTTGACACCCGCACTTCATCTTTTAGACCCAGTTCGGGAAAAATAAATGATGGATCCCATTCTACATACCAGTTGTCCTTGTCTTTAACTTTCTCATATTGAAGTGTCATCGTTTTTTCAAACTCAACCGGTCCAGCGATTGTATGTAGTTTCACTTGTATTGGAAAGGTTGCAGGTTTCTCAGGATCCCATTCTGTCCCTGTAGGTGGTTTCGTATAGGTAACTTTTATCTTTTCAACGTCAAGATCCTCATACAGTTTTTCTTGTCGTTGCACAAAACTTTCCGTTGAGAACGTCTCTTTTGTTTGCTGATCCAAATATTCGTCATACATTTTCGCAAAGTCTTTTTTATTCCAAAAACCAACATAGTCCTTGAGTCGATCCTCTGGCGTCACTTTCTCCTGACACCCGGCGAGGAAAATGACGATTATAAATGAGAAAATGACGATTATTTTTTTGGTCATTTTATAACCTCCGCTCCAATGCTTAAAATTTCTTTTGTGAGACGTAACCCATATACCATTGAACTTCCTAATGTTGTAAATGGTAACATATTCCTGAATATTGCGAAATTTATACGCATTTGTAGGTAAAACTGACAGAATCGTCACCATTTTATATTAGATTGCTTTGATTGAGGGGGAAGCTTCGAAACATGAATAAACGTACGTTGAAGTGCAAATCAATCGTCATGTTTGACAATGAAGTAATATTTAGTTGTAAGTTTGATAAACTTAATTGTAATTTTAATAGAGTTAGATGTAAGTTCAATGCATTGAACTTTGTTTAACAGAGCCTAACCAAAATAGCCGCTGAAGATACTAGTTCATCGGCTATCTTGATGAAGACTAAAAATATACGTAAGCTACTTCATCATAAAATGATTCAAACATGTCCTTCTCTAGAAAGTCATCATTATTGTTCGCTTTGTAATGAATGTACTACAATAGAAGGAACATATTGAGTTCCACATATAGAAAGGTTGTTTAATTCATGAAACCAGTTAATAACATAACCGATTTAATCGGCAATACTCCTGTCGTAAAATTAAATAGAATTGTCCCACCAGAGGCTGCCGATGTTTACGTGAAGTTAGAAATGTTTAATCCCACAAAAAGTGTTAAGGACCGGGCAGCCAATAATATGATTCAAATGGCAGAAGAACAAGGGTTGCTAAAGCCCGGAAATACAATTATTGAACCGACAAGTGGCAATACGGGAATCGGTCTTGCGATGGTGGCGGCTGCGAAAGGCTACCCTGCCATCCTTGTGCTTCCGGATAACGCGACGCAAGAACGTATCAACCTCTTAAAAGCGTTCGGTGCAGAAGTTGTCTTGACACCAAGTGACGATAAAATGCCGGGTGCCATCAAAAAAGCACTCGAATTGCAAAGTGGTATTCCAAACAGTTTCATTCCACAGCAATTTGAAAACGCTGCAAATCCAGATGTCCATAGAACGACCACAGCTTTAGAAATTCTGGAACAAATGAACGGTGAACTAGATGCATTTATTGCCACAGCTGGCACAGGTGGAACAATTACCGGTACTGGAGAAACGTTGAAAGAACATCTTCCCGGTATATATGTAGCCGTTGTAGAACCAGAAGGATCACCTGTACTATCCGGTGGAATTCCAGGCAAACACAAGCTTGTTGGAACTAGCCCTGGCTTTATTCCAGATATCTTAAATACAAGCGTATATGATGAAATCATTCAAATTAGCGACGATATCGCGATTGAAATGTTTAAAAGATTAGCACGTGAAGAAGGAATTTTCGTTGGTCCTTCTGCAGCTGCTGCCGTTTATGCGGCCATTGAAATTGCGAAACGTCTTGGTAATGGAAAAAAAGTTCTTTGTATTGCACCTGATACAGGTGAACGCTATTTGAGTATGAATCTGATTGATTAATCGACTCTTCACACACCTAAAGAAATAGTTTTGAGCTTTCTGTTTAGATTTTCTAAACGAGGTTTGTTACACGATGTTCATTCATTGATTGATGATAAAGGAGTGTATACTATGCAAAATTTAAAAGGAAAAAACGCATTAATTACTGGAGCAGGTAAAGGGATTGGACGTGCCACAGCGCTCGCTTTCGCTGCTGAAGGAATAAATGTAGGACTTCTTGGACGTACTGCGGCTAATCTTGAAAACGTGGCAAAAGAATTGGAACAATATGATGTGAAAGTTACGTATGCGACATCGGATGTGGGTGATTTTGAATCGGTTACTGCTGCAGTCAATCACATTGAATCAGAACTTGGCCAAATTGACATCCTCATTAACAATGCTGGGATTGCAAAATTAGGGAAGTTCCTTGATCTTTCACCTGAAGATTTTAAAAGTGTCATCGATACGAACCTAATGGGCGTTTATTATGTAACACGAGCCGTTCTTCCTGCAATGATTGAAAGAGAATCTGGAGACATTATTAATATTTCTTCTACTGCTGGCCAAAAAGGAGCTCCTATTACGAGTGCTTATAGTGCTTCTAAATTCGGTGTATTAGGCCTTACGGAATCATTAATGCTTGAAGTTAGAAAACATAATATCCGCGTCAGCGCATTAACACCAAGTACAGTCGCAACAGATTTAGCGATTGATGCAAACTTAACAGATGGCAATCCAGATAAAGTAATGCAGCCAGAAGATCTTGCAGAAATCATGGTGGCACAATTAAAATTACACCCTCGTGTACTTCTGAAATCAGCTGGTTTATGGTCAACGAATCCATAAGCTCGAAAAATTAAATATGTTCAAAACAAAAAGAGCCTCAGACTGTAGACAAACTCATTAATTTTGAGTTTGCCTACAGTCTTTTTTCATTTGAAATTAACATATGACAAATTATTTGGAATCTGAGCCCTTTCCTGCGGACGAACGCCTCAATCTCCTCGACCTAAAGGTCTGCGGGGCTTTCGCCATCCGTTTTTCCGCGGGAGTGGCTCTGATTCCTTTCCTTTTTAAAAAGTATTGCTTGAGGTGACCACAATGCTTTCAAAACAGTATTCTATTCAACGAGATCAAATTGAAATGATTGCTTTAGAACAACTTGTACCTGCGAATCACCTTGTTCGCAAAATTGAGTCTGCGCTTGATTTCTCTTTTATATATGAATTGGTAGAAGATATGTATTCGGAAGTAGGTCGACCAAGCTTTGATCTTGTTATCTTAATTAAACTGGCATTCAATCAATATACCTTTGGTATTCGCTCAATGCGTAAGACGATCGAAGAAGTTGATACGAATATGGCTTATCGCTGGTTCCTAGGCTACGGTTTCCATCATAAGGTGCCACACTTCTCAACGTTTGGAAAAAACTACGAACGTCGTTTTAAAGACACTGACCTTTTTGAACAAATCTTCTACCTCATACTAAAACAAGCTACTGAAAAGAAGTTAATTCGTGCTGAGCATATATTCATCGACTCAACGCATGTAAAAGCTAGTGCAAATAAGCGCAAGTTCGTAAAGAAACTCGTGCTTATCAAGAACGCCTTCAAGAAGAGATTAACCAAGACCTGGAAAATTATAGGAAAAATCCGTTTCCACTTGATAAATTCAAAAAAGAAGATTCGAAAGAAATCAAAGAAAGTACAACAGATATAGACAGTCGATACTATGTAAAGGATGAACGGACAAAGCAGTTCGCTTATTCTTTTTATGCAGCTGCAGACCGGAATGGCTTTGTACTAGGAACGATTGTCACACCAGGAAACACACATGATAGTACTATTTTAGAACCATTAGTGGAACAAGTGAGTGAGCATGTTGGTAAACCGGAGGCGGTTGCAGCAGATGCAGCTTATAAGACACCTGCAATTACAAATTATTTAATTACCAATGAGATTACTCCTGCCTTACCATACACACGACAAAGTAAGGATTATTCCGAAAGCACGATTATGTGTATGATAAACATTATGATTGTTACCTTTGCCCAGCGGGCGAAGTTTTAAAATACTCGACTACTAACAAAGAAGGTTATCGCGAATACAAGTCACCCAAGCACATTTGTGCGACTTGTCCATTGATAGCACAATGTACTGAAAGTCGAGACCACCAAAAAGTAGTGACACGACATATTTGGAAGGAATATCTTGAAGAAGCTGATCATCTTCGACACCACGAAGTTGTAAAACCCAATTATGCAAAACACAAAGAAACAATTGAACGAGTATTCGCTGATGGAAAAGAAAAGCATGGCATGCGTTGGACAACGTTAAGGGGAC
>JBFGKX010000045.1:0-13276 GCA_041576455.1 Paenisporosarcina sp.
GTAGTGAGTTTATTTACTTATAAACGCAATGAAGAAATTGAAAAAGAATTCGATGAAACGATGGTTTTACTTAAGAAAGATAGTTAAAGAAGGAAGACTGATTTAATGTGTTTAGCGCATTAAATCAGTCTTTTTTTATCCCTTATTTACCGATTGGTCACATTCTTATTATGTACTGCGGCTGCAGGTGTTTCAAAAGGATTACTGTTTCACCATTATCAAGCCAAGAAAAAATTGTATTTGTTACTTGTAGAGAATTTCATTCATTTATTAGCTATCGAAGTAGAAAATGAATGGAATTCAAGTGAGGATGACTTTTCGTTCAATTAAAGCGATTCATTCAAACTAAAATAAAAGCTGCAATAAAAATATCCTTTGGAATATTAGAACGCACCGAATTCATTAAGCGATGTAATTCATCAACTAATAATGGGGAAATCTCAAGGAATGAAACCTTTAAGTGATCAGGATATATGGATTACTTAAAAATTATCGTTTACGAGATGGAATTGACATTGCATTGGTGGAGGATGTTATACGGACAGTATTAAACAGGTTTGCTCAACGTCTAATTTCACAATATGATTACAAGACGAATTAATTCACAATAAAGAGTCTATTTTGGTAGAGTTGGATGCTATTATAGATTTATTGAAATTTGGTCTTAGTCGGGCGTAGAGAGAGGTGTGTTTTTGAAGTTTAATGAGAGTATACGAAAAAAATACTTGTTTACTGTTTTAACGATAGGGCTTTTCCTCTTAGTTTCTGGTGTAATTGCTATATATTTGTTAGAACAGAAACAGGACGACTTAATAGATGAAAGGGATTTTATTAAGGAAAAAGGTGAGGTTATAAATGAAATTGAAGAATCACTAACAAACGTTTTTTTTAGAGCTAGGGGTTATTATGCATTTCAAAAAGAGTCGGAGTTAAGTCTTGTTTATGATGAACTTATCTTACTTAAAAAATCTGTTGGTGATATTAGAAGGTTTGAATTAACTACAAAAGAGAAAAAATTAATGAACGAATTAGAAGTTTTTATTGTCAATTTTGAAACCCAAACATTACCAACAGCTATTTCTTTAGTTCAAGCGAATGATTACGAGAGTTTAAGAAATCTAGCTAATAGTGGCGTGAATGCGTCTGTAAACAATATTCTTTCATTTACAGTAGATTTCCACAATCAAGCGACTATATCACATAAACGTATTTCTGACCAACTAATTGAGCAATCGCGTACATTAAATACCCTAATTATTTATTTGTCAATAACCCTATTTTTCATTCTTCTGAGTATTTTTTATTACACCTTAAAGAAATTGGTAGAGCCTCTTGAAAAAATGAAAAAAGGTGCTGAAGAATTTGCAGATAGTGGACAAATTCAACTACCCGTATTAATGCGAAAAGATGAAATTGGATCTTTAAATAGCTCTCTCATAACGTTAATGAAAACAATTCGTGTGAATGAAGAAGATTTAATGGCTCAAAATGAAGAATTATTGATGCAACAAGATGAATTGCAAGTGAGACAAACCAAACTGGAAGAGTCTCTTGAAAATCAAGAAATGGCAAAAAATCGTCTTGAAGTCTTGAACAAATTAAATCATATGTTGACCTTTTCGTTGAATAGACAAGACGTGGTTAAACTAGTTCAAGAATATATTCATCATACGTTCCAATTGGACATTAGTTTTCTTTGGTTAGAGGAAGGTCTCGAAAGTTCGTCTAGCGGAATGACAGATGAATTATATAGAAGATTAGTAGAAGATAGATACGATTATATTGTAGAACGGCTACAACTTGAACATTCATTTTCAACAGTAAGAGAAGGTTCTATTGAGCTTGGATTAGCTCCTGAAGGAACGTTAGTTCATGATGCGTTTCATGCGTTGAAGGATGAAAGTGGGCAAATTATTGCCATTTTTTGCTGTAGTCGCATAGGTAGACTCTTTAGTGAAACGGATTTAGAAGATATCGAAGGTCTGTTAAGTAGAGTGAGTTTATCACTCGAAAGGATTAGGTTATATCAAGATAGCCAATATGAACGTAATTTAAATGAGAGTATTGTTAAAACCATTCAGGAAGGAGTTTTTCTAGTAGGGCCACAAGGAGAGCTTCAGCAATATAACCAGGCTTTATATGATTTACTTTCTGGAGAAAGAGAGTATGAGAAAGGGACTCCATTTGATACATGGATCACTTTGTTTGAAAGATTTGCAGAAAATAAAGACGAGATAATCGAGTTTTATAATCAAGCCATTCGTGAAAAATTTACGGATGTAAGAAGAATCCAATATTCTTTTAAACGTAAGGGTATAAAAGTCATCAACTTATACGCAGCATGCATCATGACTGAAGGCTACAAAACCGGAACGATATTTGTAAATCGAGATATAACGAAAGAACATGAAATAAACACATTAAAAAACGAATTAATTAATACGGTAAGTCACGAACTGAGAACTCCATTGTCGAGCATACTAGGTTTTTCCGAGTTATTGTTAACGAAAAAAGGGGCAAATGAGCGAAAAGAAAAATATGTTGAATTGATTCATAAAGAATCGAAAAGATTGTCTCAATTAGTCGATGATTTCTTAGATGTTCAACGAATGGAAAGCGGAAAAACAGACTACCATTTAAAAGCGGTTATTGTTGAAGATTTATTAGTTGATCTTGTTCAAAACTATTCTTTCCAAAAAAGTCACACTATTTTAATTGATAATCAAGCTTCCAACACCACAGTGTTGGCAGACATTGAAAGAATTACACAAGTGATTTTAAACTTAATTAGTAATGCCATTAAATTCTCACCCGATCAAACTGAAATTAAAATTAGTTTGTCACAAGAAGAAGATTCCTTAAAGATCGTTGTACAAGATTATGGTCTAGGTATTCACACAGAAGACATTCCTTATCTATTTCAGAAGTTTCACCGAATCGATAATAGTGAAACCCGAAAAATTGGTGGAACCGGCCTCGGACTATCAATTGTAAAAGAGATCGTAGAGTACCATAAGGGACGTGTTTGGATTACATCGACAAAAGATGTAGAAACATCAGTCCATGTTCTATGGCCACTGTCTAAATAAGAAAAAGTTGTCGCAAATTTATTAAGAAGTTTTGCTTTCTAATTAGGTGAAAAAGGTTGTTCCGAAAGTCGCAAATGACTTTTGGGACACCCTTTTTCTTATTTCAACAAAGAATCTACTAGCTCATATAATGCAGCCGGACTAAAAGGTTTTTGAATAAAATGATTGGCACCTGCAGTCATCGCAAGGTCCTTATCTGTTTGCTGAGATTTAGCGGTTAACATAATAATAGTTAAGTTATCTTTTATATTGTCAGGCAGTTGTGCAATAACATCCATTCCCGTTAAATATGGCATCATATAATCTATTATGACCAAATCAAATGTACCTAAATTTAACCTTTCAAAAGCAATCTTCCCATTTTCGGCTTCTTCAATCACCCACTCATCATGATCTAAAGAATCCACAAGCAACATCCGAATAATATCGTCATCATCAGCAATTAATATTCTTTTCTTCGTATCCATTCATTCGTATCTCCTTAGGATAGAAATAGTCTTTCGGCCAAGCGTTGTATTCGCATAATCACTTCCCGTGTATGAAATGGTTTTAATAAGTAGTCATCAGCTCCTAATTGCAGAGCTTGTAAAATTTTTTCTTCATCTTTTTGGGCAGATAACATTGTGATTAATACATTTTTAGGAGGATAGATTTCTCTAACATGCTCAATAACTTCTACACCCATCACGTTTGGCATTTGACTGTCTAGTAGTAAAACATGGTCTTCTCCTTCGTGAAACCAATCCGAGTTAAGGAAATCGAGTCCATCCGAATACTCATTAATCACAACTTCAAACCGAGGATGTTTCCAATTTGAAAAATGTGAATGAATTAAATTCCGGACGATTACGTCATCATCAATAATCGCAATATTTAGGGGGCGTTTATGCAACTCGATAACCCCTTTTTCAGCAAAAAGAGTAATCCTATTTCTCCCATTATGTTTGGATTGATAGAGGGCATAATCTGCCTCATCTAATAGTTCGGTAAGTTGGGTCTGATTTGTCTTTAGCATTGAAATACCTGCGGAAAATGTTACTTGAAATGGAGATGTTCCATGCAAAAACACTTTTTCCGTAAAGACCATTTTTATTTTCGTTAATCTTGCTTCCGCTTCAACGCCAGTTTTGTTTAAAAATAAAATTGTGAATTCTTCTCCACCGTACCTAAATAATAGTTCATCGCTTTCACACTCTTCATGGATTGTCTGTGCAAAAACTTTTAACACATTATCTCCCGTCAGATGACCATATGTATCATTTACTTTCTTAAAATAATCTAAATCAATCATTGCCAATGATAGAGCATTACCCAGTTGAAGATGCAATTGGATATGATAGGGGGCGGTACTTGTTAAGTGTTTTCGATTATAAGCACCTGTTAATTCATCTTTGGTGATAAACTGTAAAATTTTCTCTTTATTGAGTATGCGATTTTTTACAAAAGGAATGAATATTTCCATATCTAACGGTTTGCCAATGAAATCTGTTGCATCCAACTCATATGCTAATTTCGCTTTGTGCTTCGTAGCATGTGAAGAAGTAATCGCTATAGGAATGAAGTGTTGACGAGCTTGAGATGCAATTTGTTTTAAAACATTAAGACCATCCTCATCAGGTAGAGATAAATCAATTAACACAAAATTAGGTTGTAATGTGAAAAACATTTCCATCCCTTTTTTCGCTGTTGGCGCAATTAAAACGCTTACCCCTTCTTTTTCCATCGTTTCTTTAACTAATGTAACAAACTCAATATCTTGATCGATTAAGAGCATAAAAAACTTCTTTTCATTACTGCTAGCTGCAACTTCAGCATCTGCTAAAAACTTATCATCAGGTATGATAAGTTTTTTCATTTCTTCTATAGCAGTTTTTCTAAGAGATTCGGAGACATGAGATTCATCTTGTTGGTGATATAGCTGGGTTAAGTCATCAGCGACATTAGACCATTCCATTAAACCTATAGAACCAGCAGTACCCTTCAAACCATGAAAAAAACGATACATTTCTGTATGTGAAACTTGTTCGCGTTTTTCCCACGATTCAATCGTCTTTTCGATTCGCTGTGTAAGCATTTGGCTATATGACTTTTCCATTTTACCTCTCCCAACATGCTTGAGTGTAACCTCATTATATCAAACGAAAGAACAATAGCTTGATATTCTAAGATTTTATTCAGAATATTCATAATCGAATATAGTGCTAAAATCATGTACAATGATAGAAAATAGATGAGCGGGAGTTGAGCCTTTTTGAGGTATTTAAAGTGGATTATTCCTTTTCTCTTAATTTTAATATTGCCGTTCGTCATTTGGTATTGGCAAGATCAACAATTTAAAAAAGTAGACATTGTCATTTTAGATAAAACCGTGGCAAACAATGATACACGGGAACATAAGGGTCTTGTTTGGCTGCTTAATCATTTACATTATAAAAAAAAAGATGGCAATACCTTTGATGATAAAAAAGACTATGTTGGCACAATTTTTAAAGATGGTAACTTAACTGTAAAGGATTTAGAAGATGACATTAGTCATTCTGACTTCATCTATGTAGCAGATACCTATGGCGTTTACGAATCGCAAGAGGACGGAACTGAAAGAAGGATTAAAGGGGGATTAACTGCAAAAGAATGGGCAACAATCAGACATGCAGTGGATAAAAATGGTGTACCTCTAATAATAGAATTCAACTCTATTTCATCGCCAACTGAGCCGTTTATCAGACAAGAGGTTAGTCGGTTTTTAGGGATGGAACAAAAAGGTTGGACGGGACGTTACTTTAATGACATGTCTCAGTATAATAGTGAAATTCCCTCATGGATATTCAATGCTTATGAGGAATCCAATAATCATCCATGGACGTTTAAAGGTGAGGGGGTTTTGTTTGTCCAGGAAGATTCCAATATTGTGAAAGTTTTATCAGTAGAAGATGGCCTTTTAGATCAAAGTGATCTTCATATGACATTTAACGAAGAGGGCATGGAAAAATTTAATTTAACAAAAAGTGGGCCCTATCAATATTGGTTTGATGTAACGACAGCAATCGACGAAAAAGATGTCCTAGCAAATTTTAACCTACCAGTAAGTTCAAAAGGGAAGTTGCAACTTGAAGAATGGGGAATACCATCTGTTTTTCCAGCAATTCTTGAGAAGGAACATAAACTAGGGAACACCTATTATTTTGCTGGTGATTTTGTTGACATGAGTGAGATTCCATCATTCTATCAGTACAGTGGTTTCACAAAAGTAAGAGAGTGGTTATCATTTGATGAAATCTCTCCAGAACAAAGTTTTTATTGGAAGACGTATATTCCCGTCATGAAAGTCTTGTTAAATGATTTAAAACCAAAGGATCAAAAAGCATTTCAAGTGCAATATCAACCATCTATGCTTAAAAATAACGAAGGACTTTCTTATTCTTCGAGAATTAAGAGCAATCGATTCGAAGTCTATCAAAATGGTGCATGGGAAGAGATGACCATTAAAGGGGTCAATATTGGAATGGGTAAACCAGGTGCATTTCCTGGTGAAGGGGCTATTACCAAAGCTGAGTATGAAAGATGGTTCCAACAAATTGGCGAGATGAATGCGAATTCGATTCGAATTTATACGCTTCATCCCCCTGCGTTTTATGAGGCACTTAAAGAATACAATGAAACACACGAAAAACCTCTCTACATTTTTCAGGGGGTCTGGTCGGATGAAGCTCCTTTAGAAGAGACGTTAGATGCTTATACCCCTGAAATTACAAAGGAGTTTCAAAATGAATTCAAAAAAATTGCTGATGTAATTCATGGCAATGCTGAAGTTGAGCTAAGACCTGGACACTCTCATGGTATGTATAGTGCAGATGTCTCGCCTTATGTACTCGGTTGGATACTGGGGATTGAATGGTACCCAGAAATGGTCGATAATATGGCTAAAAAGTACAAAGGTGCAAAACAGTTTGAAGGAAAGTATATTCAAACAAAAGGTGCTATTGGTTTTGAATTGTGGATAGCCGAACAAATGGATAGATTAACTTCATATGAGGCAGATACTTATAAGTGGACTCGTCCGATGAGTTACACGAATTGGGTAACTACTGATAATATCAAGCAACCTGCAGAACCCTTCCCTCAGGAAGATATAGCTAGTGTGGATCCTAACCATATTAAATACAAAAAAAGTGAATCCATGCCAGGAATGTTTGCATCTTACCATGTGTATCCTTATTATCCGGATTTCCTGAATTTAGATGAGAGATACACGGAGTACATTGATCACCGAGGAGAAAAAAACAACTATGCAGGATATTTACATGACTTAAAAGAATCACACGATATACCTGTCCTCATAGCTGAGTTTGGAATCCCTGCTTCTAGAGGATTAACCCATCTGAACCCTCTTGGTTTAAATCAAGGATTTCACACGGAACAAGAACAGGGGGTATTGTTGCAACGCTTGTATGAAGACATCATAGAGGCTGATATGATGGGAGGACTCATCTTTGCTTGGCAAGACGAGTGGTTTAAACGAACATGGAATACGGTTGAACTAGATGATGCAAACCGAAGACCTTTCTGGTCAAATGCGCAAACGAATGAACAACATTTTGGACTATTGAATTTTGATCGTATGGCGGTTCACACTGACGGGCGGCAAGATGATTGGAGAGGGATTGACCCATCCTATCAGTCTGAAAAAGAACCCGTGTCCTCCATGTATACGACAAGTGATGAACGCTATTTGTATGTAAGAATAGATGGTGATTTGCAAACGAAATGGCTTGCTGAGAACAACGCTCATTTACTTTTTGATGTAACGCCGAAAAGTGGAAATGATAAAGTTGATAAAATAAAAAACATTCAATTCAATCAACCTTTTGCGGATTTTTGGTTGTCATTTGATTCTGTAAATGAAGCGGAGCTCAAAGTAGATGCATACTATGATGTTTTCTATAATCTGTATGGTGTCAACTTGAAGATGTTAAATCCACCAATCATTAAACCAAAGCAAAATAGTGGGTCATTTAATGAAATTCATCTTGCATTAAATAAAGAATATATGAGACCTGACACTGGTGAGATATATCCTTTTTCTTCTTACAATACTGGTGAGATGAGGTTTGGGAATTCAAATCCAACTTCTTCTGAATTCGATTCGTTAGCAGATTATTTTTATAATCAGAAAACCGGTATATTAGAAATAAGGATACCGTGGTTGTTATTAAATATGAAAGATCCTAGTTCGAAGAAAGCATTTGGAGATTTGTATATGCATGGGGTTGATTCAGAAGAGTTCATTGATGATATCGGAATTGCTTTTGTTCTTGTTGATCAACAAGGGGAGGTTATCCAATCATATCCTCAATTTGAATCAGACAGCATGCCAGTCGATCAAATTTTCCGATATAATTGGGAAAAATGGGAGAGACCTCAGTATACGGAACGACTGAAGTTGTCATATACAATCATTCAAGAAACATTCAAAAACACACCATAAAAAAGGGAGTGCACAAAAGTGCACACCCTTTTTTAGATTAAATGTAAATACAAAATGTTGATTTTCATTGCTGGAGAAGCTTTCCGCGGGCAAAACTTCAGCAATTACCCTCGCGAAGTTAAAGTTCTCATAAGTCGTGATAACTTGGCTACGAGATGGGTTTGACGATTAAATGTGAAAAAGTGACGAGTAAACTATAAAATTGACGAGTAAATCTCAAAAAATGACGAGTAAATCATAAAGAAAAAATTGTATCTAGGGTTTATTAATCTGTTGTAACAATCATGCTTTTTATTTGTCGGAGGATAAACCTTTTCGGTCCATTTTTCCCCATTCTGATTTTTTAGTTAGAAAAGCAAACAATCCTTCAATTCGCCAAATCACTAATATTGGTCGGTACCAAAAACTATCTGTTAATGACCATAAGAAAAGCTTAATTAAATGAGATACTTTCGGATATTTATGCATCGTCATTTCTTCGAGAAGCACGGCTAATGAAGAAATGAAGGATCCATATATCACTGTTACTAAAAAGATAGTGAAAACAATGGTTGGATCAAGAAAATTAAATAGTAATCCACCAATAATTAAAAGATAACCAAGAAATTCGAATACTGCTCCAAGTAGTTCAACTAAGAAGAAATAGGGCATTGTTACAAGTCCTACCGACCCATACTTTGGATTGAAAAACATAGATCGATGAAGATGCATGGTTTCAGCTAATCCTCTTTGCCATCTGATCCTTTGAACCCTCAAAACTTCGAATGAGCTAGGTGCTTCCGTCCAGCAAACCGGATCTGGAATATACTCAATACGATCATTCAACTTTTCCTCACGAATCATTCGATGCAGTCTAACAACAAGCTCCATATCTTCTCCAACTGTGCCTTGACGGTATCCACCAACATGAATTACTTTATCTTTTCGAAACACCCCAAAAGCTCCTGAAACAATTAAAAGTTGATTGAATCGGCTGAACCCAAGTCGTCCAATAAGAAATGCACGAAAATACTCAATAATTTGCATTATCACTAGGGGCTTATTTGGGACTTCAATCACTTCAATCTTACTTCTGGAAATTTTAATACCATTTGCAATTCTAATGGAACCACCAACACCAATAATATGACCGTCAGAAGCATGTATCGGTTTCATCGCTTTCAATAATGCATCTTGTTCTAACATGGAGTCTCCATCAATTGCGCAGAAATATGGATAATTGGCTATATTAATACCGCTATTAAGGGCATCAGCCTTACCTCCATTTTCTTTTGAAATAACAACTAAGTTAGGGAAAATGGTCGATTTATAAACCCCATGAATAGGTTGAGTATCTAAATGTTTACGAATGGCATAATCAACAACATATAAATGATAAGCTTCAATTAATTTGGGAAGGGTTTGATCATTTGAGCCGTCATCAACGACGATTATTTCAAATTGTGGATACTGAAGAGTAAGGAGCGATCGAACTGTATCCACGACCCCAACTTCTTCGTTAAATGCAGGAACTATGATTGAAACAGGGATCGTGCTCTCACTAATTGCCAAATCTTCTAGTGTTTCTTTTTTGTCAAGCTTGCCTTCTCTTGAAACTTTTCGGAATGAAAGTAAAAATAACAAAATATAACTTAATGCGGTAAATGACATATAAACAATAATAAGAATGGTTAAGAACTGAAAGATCCAGAAGCTCATGTTACTCATTTTGGTTCACCTGACTTCCTAATGTTAGCCATTGTGATGCCATATCTCTCGCGAAATGATCTGGATGAGACTTAGAGAGCTCTTTTAGTTTATTTTCACCGAAAGTAACCAAAAGAGCATCTGCTGTATAGTATCGAACCCACCATATACGGTCTCCAAGCAATTCAACTAAAATATGTTCAAATTGTGAGAGTGATAATACACCTGCTATTTTTACAGCAAACATTCTTTCAATCCAATTATCTGATTTGAAAAAAGGTGTTAATAAATTGACATCTGAAATATAATTCATCCGAAATATTGCTTTTAATGCTTGAATTTGTAGTGCTGAGTTTTCATCATGAAGCTTTTCTTCTACAAATGGTAAATATGCTAAATTCTTAGCTAGTCCAAAATACATTAATAAGGACGTTGTGGCTTTTAAGCTACCATCTTTATTCACATAGTCAATAGCTTTTGGTACTACGTCTTCAGGAAGACGACTAAACACGGTTAGATACATAGATTCAGTAGATTCAGGTTCGTTTTCTAAATAAGTTAAGACGGACAAATCACCCATGGCAGCTAACGTTCTGATTAATTGTTGTGACTCCTCATCATTGGTATGAACTTCTTTAAGTCTATTAGAAAGCAATGGTTGTAAAGAGGTCATACGAAAATCTTCCATATAGTATAAAGCATTCACACGAGATGACCAATCCCCTGTTTTCATCACTTTTTCGTAATGAGAACTTAAATAGGAAGAAGCGCTCTCTCTAACATTATTTTGAAGCTTTTCATCTTTAATAATGGCCATGCAATCGCTAAATAATTGTTCTGCTACATGATACTCATCTGGTGGGAGTGGAATGGGTTCATTGGGATCGCTGTTTAGGTATTGAATATACGCTGGCATTGCTTCTGCATAAATAGCTTGTTCGTGAGCAAGTTTTTTGTTCGTTTTAATTTTCTTATTCGCAAGATAAAGGAGTAGTAATAATTGAAAAATGGCAAGGGTGACAAATAGACTAATAAAAATAACGAGTGGATTATTCATATGAATAACCTGTTAACAAGGCGTTGAATCCGGACTAAAACTTCTTGAGGATGAAATGGCTTTAACATGTAATCATCAGCTCCTGAGTTTAGTGCGTGCAAAATGTCTTGCTCGTTTTTTCGAGCGGTCAGCATCGTGACTAAGACACGTTGTGAATGCACATTATTTTTTACTTTGTGCAATACTTCTAAGCCGTCCATTTTCGGCATTACGCCATCTAAAAGTAGTACATGGTAATCTTGTGGGGTATACCAGTTGGATTCTGTGAAAACGAATCCATTTTCATAATTACATATGTGGATGTTAAATAAATCAGTTTGCCAAGTAGAGAATTGTCGTTCAAGCATTGCTCGAACAATCTCATCGTCGTCAATGATATGCACCGTCAAGTTCCTTAAAATAGGTTTAGAAAATGATAAGGGATCGAAAATATGGATTTGATTTCCACCAGCTTTTTTAGCTCGCTGAAGAGCATAATCAGCCAATTGTAATAACTCTTTGTGTCCGTCTGTTGTTGTATCCCATGACGTAACCCCAGCTGAAAATGTGATGGAAAATTGTGAGTGCATGGCATCGGCAATTTGTTCGATTAATTCTTTTGTTTCTTCAGTTGACTTATGCCTAAAAAGAACCACAAAATCATCACTATTAAACCTAAAAACTTCTGGTGATACTTCTGTTATCATTTTAGAAATTTCAACAAAAGTAGTTAGCACATCATCTCCTTTTTGCGAGCCGTTTTGAGTGTTAAAGTCTTTAAATGAATCAAAATCGATAAGCCCTATCGAAAAAGATTCATTTGAAATTCTATATTGTGTTGATAGTGTTGAAAAAGTCAGGTAAAAGTGTTTGCGAGTATACGCACCTGTAAGATCGTCAATCAGCACTTTGGAACTCAGGGAACTTTTAATCGAACACCTATTTTCAATAAAAGGTATGAATGTCTCTAGATTGATCGATTTATGAATAAAATCTAAAGCTCCAAGTTGATAAGAGCGTGATATGTAGTCGTTAGAGTTTTTAGTAGATACAACCGAAATAGGAATCATACGTGTCCTTGCGATATCACTTATTTCTTCTAATAAAATGAATCCACTTTTGTCAGGCAAAGCGGGATCAATCATAATCATATCGGGATTTGTCATTTGAAAGAGCTCTAACCCTTTCGCAGCAGTTGTGGCTAATAGGATGGAATAAGGAAAGTTATGAAATAAATCCTTGATTTTCAGAGCGAAATCCATGTCTTGGTCGATTAATAAAATCAACTTTTCATGATTAAGAAAATCGTACTTTTTCAAGTTTTGAGGTAGTAGTGAATTCATTTCATTCACCTCCATTGTTTTAACTATAGTATATCAAAAATTTTAAAAAATTGAAGTCAGAATATATTGAATATTTAGAAAATACACTGTATATTCTTGAATATTTCACTTCATTTTAAAGTAATGTTGGAAAAAGAGCTCTTAAGTTGAGCTTGCTTTTCAAGTGTCGATCTTGCTCTTCCACATGGAGATCTTGTTCTTTCAGAGACAGATCTTTCACTCTCAATCGAAATCTATGTGCGAAAGCCCAGGAGTTCCTACAGAAAAGGCTGCTTTGGCAGCCCTAATTGGTTCTTTTCCGCTTCGCTTCTGAAAGATTTGCTGAAAAATGGAGATTCCATTGATTTCGTATGACCTTTCACTTTCAAGTGAAAAGCTTGCTCGTTCAACAAGATATCTTGCTCTTTCAATGTCATACCTTTCGCTCTCAATCGATTTCTACGCGCGAAAGCCCAGGAGTTTCCAACTAAAAAGGCTACTTTGGCAGCCCTAATTGGCTCTTTTCCGCTTCGCTTCTGAAAGATTTGCTGAAAAATGGAGATTCCATTGATTTCGTATGACCTTTCACTTTCAAGTGAAAAGCTTGCTCTTTCAACAAGATATCTTGCTCTTTCAATGCCATACCTTTCGCTCTCAA
>JBFGKX010000046.1:0-13189 GCA_041576455.1 Paenisporosarcina sp.
ATTTGAATTATAGGAACATATGTTCTATGATGGATTTAACTATATAAGAGGTGATGAACGTGAGAGCAACTGATATTCTTAAAGCCATTCAAAAACTAAATCCAGCAGAAAAGCACCGACTACGAGAGTATTTAATTGATGCACTTACTGCGTCTTCTTCGACAGGAACTGTTCTGCAAGAAATATCTGAACGCAAAAATAAGAGCGGTTATCATTGTCCTGACTGCGAATCAGCACATATCGTTCGGTATGGCACATATTCAACGATTGTTGATGGCGATGAAGTAGAAAAGCAACGTTATCGCTGTAAAGCGTGTAAAAAGACATTTACTGACCTGACAAATACTGCTCTATATCGAACACGCCATCTCAATCAATGGATTAAATTCATCGAATGTATGATAGAGGGATATTCTCTGCGTAAATCTGCTGAATTAGTTGGTAATGTTACTCACGTTACATTGTTTTACTGGAGGCACAAACTCTTATGATCATTAAAACAAATGGAAATATCTAATTTTGAAGGTATCGTTGAAATGGACGAGACCTATTTTCTATACTCAGAAAAAGGACAAAGAAAGATAAAAGGCAGAAAACCCCGCAAACGTGGAGGTTCCGCTAAGAAACGGGGCATAAGCAACGAACAAGTTTGTGTCTTAGTAGCAAGAGACCGTGAAAAGATGACTTTTTCGCAGACATTGGGAATGACTCGATTAACAAAAGAGCAGTTAGACAAAGCTATCGGACATAAACTTTCAAATGAAAATGTTTATGGACCGATTCTTGGCGTGCCTTTAAAACATATGCTGCTGAAAAAGGGATGGATATTTATCAATTCAAGTCTGATGGTAAGGTTCGCACAAAGGGTCTATACCATATCCAGAACGTTAACAATTATCACCGAAGGCTTAAAGGATGGATACAACGTTTTAATAGAGTTGCTACTAAATATCTGAATAATTACCTTGCTTGGTTTCAGGTGTTAGAATCCATACACCATCAAAGGAATCCTATTACTTTGAATGACTTGATGATTAAAGGGAATTTAATACAAAATATGGAAACATATGATACACTTAGATTATCAAAATTTACATCATAAGCATTTTGTTTGTTTAACAAACGAGCAGGATAATCTAATAATTTTATTTTAGATAGGGAGGGATTTTGATGATAAAACGAAAGCTTATAACAACTTTATTAGCTACTCCTATTTCTCTATTACTTATATTTTCAATATTTTTTGGGGAGTGGAGGCAGCCTCTCGACTTATTAGTAATGACGGGAATATTTAGTTTATTTATATCACCGTATATAATACTTTATGGTGTGCCAGTTACTTTCTTATCAGATTATTTAGGAAAGCAATTAACAGGACATTTACGTTTTTTTGTTGCATGTATTGCTCATCTATTTTTTGGTGTGCTTTTTGGGTTTATATTTAAAATGGGTTCAGTTATTTCGTTGTTTGTTGTAGAAGTTAATGAGGCTTCAATTTATGGAGCGATTACAGCATTTATCTTCTGGGCAATAGATGAGTTGATAAGAAAAGATAAGAAGTTAATTTTCTCTAAATGCCGCTGTAACTTTGCTTAGAGGTGGTAGTATTCCATTAAAGAGTGAGATTGTTGAATAAGCTAATAAAAACAGCCAACGGACTTCCATATTATTGAAAGTCCGTTTTACTATCTAAAAAACAACACTAATCTTTAACAGAGCCAAATGAAAAAAGACTGTAGGCAAACTCAAAATTAATGAGTTTGTCTACAGTCTGAAACGAGTAGCTACTTTCTAGTCGTTTTATGAGTTCAACATTTCTTGTGCGATTAATTCAAAAGATTTTAATTTGTCCTCAAAATTATAAGCAATGGTAACCAGCATGACTTCTTCTGCTCCAAAGGCATTTGCTAATTCTTCAATTTGTTGTCTTGCTTGTTTTGGTGTCCCGATAATCATTCGAGATCGATTTTCAAGAATTCGAAGTCGTTCATAGTGCGAATACGGGTAGTTCATTGCCGTTTCTGGATTCGGTGTTCCTTTTGAAGGAATGCCTTGTTCTAATCGAATGATGGATAAATCAAGTGAGGAAATCATTCGCTCTGCCGCCTCTTCTGTCTCAGCACATGCAAAAAATACAGCAACTGCTTGTTTGGGCTCCAGTAAATATTTAGATGGCTGGAAGGCTTTTTGATAGTGAGTAGCGTACGAAGGTCCTCCGTCCCCATTGATAAATTGCGCAAACATATAAGGCAAGCCTTTTTGTGCAGCAAGTGCTGCAGAACTTTGACTTGATCCAAGCATCCATACTGGAGGCACACTTGGTGTAACAGGTGTGGCTTTTAATCCCGCTAACATATGCTCTACCGGAACATCATCATGTAAATACATATTTAATTCATCTATTTGGTCGGGAAACCGATTAACATCTCGGTATCCACCTTCATGAAGTGCTCGCGAAGCACGAGGCATTCCACCTGGTGCTCGTCCCATTCCTGCATCTATTCGTCCTGGATACAAAGCTTCAAGAAGTTTAAAATTCTCTGCAATTTTATAAGCTGCATAGTGTGGTAGCATCACGCCCCCGCTTCCAATTCGAATTGAGGTTGTTACTGCTGCTATATGAGCCATTAATATTTCAGGAGACGACCCTGCGAGTGTAGGTGCATCATGATGTTCAGAAACCCAAAAGCGTGTATATCCCCATGTTTCTGCTTTTTTAGCTAAAGTAGATGTTTGAATAAGTGCTTCGACAGCATTACTGCCTTCTGAAATGGGTGATTGATCTAAAATACTTAAACGGATTGCCAACTATAATCCCCTCCTACCTTTCAATTGTAGTAGAATGCTGTGGATTAATCTTATTTAACGACTTAATTTATGTTTCGAACACAATTTCTCCAGCGATAATCGTTTTTATTACTTTTGCCTCAAGTATTTGTTCATCTGTTCCAGTTAGTAGATTACGGTCAAATACAGTTAAATCCGCATCATAGCCCACCTCAATATAGCCTCGAACATGCTCCTTGCAAATCGCTTGCGCACTACCAATTGTATATAACGCAATTGCTTCATAGCGGCTTAATTTCTCATCAGGTAGATACCCCTCATGGGTTTCACCAGGTTTTTTCCGTGCAACCGCTGCATATAGACCTGAGCGCGGATCTACTTCTTCAATTGGCGAATCTGACCCTCCACTACATTTCAGACCTCGTTTAACTAACTTTTTCCATGCATATGCCCAGTCAAGTCGAACGTTTCCTAGGCGTTCTTTTACCCAAGGAAAGTCTGATGTCACAAAACTCGGCTGAATATCTAGGACAATGTCTAACCTTTCTAACCGTACAACTAAATCTTCTCGTAACACATTGGCATGAATTAAACGATCTCGTTTTCCTAGGGGGACAGGATGCTTTTCAATAGCTGTCACAATCATGTCCATCCCTAAATCCCCAATGGCATGGACGGCTACTGCTTCTCCATAAGAGCGAGCCTTTGCGACTAATGTTTCTAACTCATCTTGTGTATGAATTGCGACACCTTGAATTCCTGTTGAGTCTTCATACGGTTTACTGAGCAAGGCAGTACGTCCACCTAGCGCACCATCTACAAAAATTTTCATTGCGCCTGGTTCAATCCACGGTTCGTCATATGTCGCTTCTGCCATCATTTCATCCATGACGAAATGGTGCCTTAATAGATTGACACGAAATTTTTGATGGTCACCTATTACCATTTTAAAAGCTGCCAACGGTTTTGCGTAGTCCCCATAATAACTCATATCTTCTGTATGAACGCCAGTAAAGCCACGTGAAAGTAAATCGTTCACTGCAACCTCCAATGAGATTTTTAATTGAGTAATAGACACTTCTGGAATGTGCTTCTCAACCATTGCTTTTGCTCCGTCTAATAAATAGCCAGTAGGTTCTCCAAATTCATCTCTGACAATGACTCCATCCTTTGGATCTGGCGTATCCTTCGTAATTCCAGCGATCTTTAGCGCTGCTGAATTTACAATCATGGCATGTCGGCAAACTCGCTTTAAGGCCATTGGACTTGCAGATAGCTCATCTAACTCATATCGAGAAATTATTTTTTGATTCGTGAAATTATTTTCGTTCCACCCTTCTGCAACATACCATTCTCCGCTAGGATGATGGGCTAAAAGTTTATGTAAATCCGCTGTCATTACTTCCGCAGAAGTATAGGTGGAAAGGTCAATGGAACGTAATTTATCTCCGTGGCCAATCATATGTATATGGCTATCTACAAATCCAGGATAGACGAAAGCACCCTGTAAATCTACAAATTCTTCAGCCTGCTGTTTTAAATCGGTGAATTTTCCTGTTTTAATAATTTTTCCTTTTTCGACTAATATCGCTTCAATAGTATCGTGAGGATCTTTCATCGTAAAAAATGTTGCATGATGAAAACAACTAATGGTCATCTTAACCCCTCCACTTTTTTTCATAAGCATAAAACAAAAACCGTCACATTCGCAATGGAATGCAACGGTTTAAATTATTTTTGTTCTTGAGCTGCAGCTTCAACTGCTCTAGCTACTACTTGGTGAACATTAGGATCTAATGGATTTGGAATTAAATCTCCTGGTTTCGTGTAGTCTGCTATTGCACGTGCAGCAGCCACTAACATTGGATACGTAATATCACTAACACCTGCATCTAATGCTCCTCGGAATATTCCAGGGAATCCTAAAGCATTATTAACCGATCGGCCATCTGCAGCAAACGCGGCACCTGCAGCTAACGCCTCTTGCGGTGTAATTTCTGGGTTCGGATTTGAGAGGGCTAAGATGATTTGTCCAGGACGAACCATTTCTGGTTTAATTAATCCAGCAACACCTGTAGTAGCTACAACAATATCACATGTAGCCATTAATTCTTCTAAAGATTCCAGTGTTTGACCACCATAACTTTGAAGTCTGTCCACCGCTTCTTGTTGACGGTCTATGCCATACACTTGTTCTACTCCGTATGCCATTAACATACGGCAAATTGCAAGACCTGCTGCACCTAATCCAATTTGGCCAATGACCGCTTTCTTTGGATCAACTTCAGTAGCTCGGCAAGAAGATAAGACAGATGCTAATGCAACTACAGCGGTTCCGTGTTGATCATCATGCATCACAGGAATGTTTAATTCTTTCTTCAAACGCTCTTCAATTTCAAAACAATGAGGAGATCCAATATCTTCAAGTAATATTGCCCCAAAACCTTGATGAATATGCTTAACTGTTTCAACTACTGTATCTGGATCACTTGTATCAAGTAAAATCGGAATCCCACTAATCCCCACAAATTGATCCAGTAGCACAGCTTTCCCTTCCATTACAGGCATTCCTGCGACCGGGCCAATGTTGCCAAGGCCTAAGATTGCTGTACCATCAGTCACGATGGCTACACTATTGCCAATACTCGTAAAGTATCTCGCCTTTTCAGGATTACTTTGAATATCAAGACACACACTCGCTACTCCAGGTGTATAAATTCGTTGTAAATCTCCTAAAGATCGCACATCTATATTGCTCTTCATGCGGATTTTGCCGCCTTCATGTGCTTTTAATACATCATCTGTGATTGCGTGAATCACTACATCAGATCCGATTGAACGAACATTTTCAATTACATTCTCTAGTTGTTCAGCGCTTTCACAATAAACACTAATATCGCGAATGGTTGAAAGTGTTCCATCTTTAATCGTTGTAATATCCCCAATATCTCCCCCAGCTAACCCGATAGCTGTTGCGACTTTGGCAAAATTACCAGGTTTTGATGGTGTTTCTACAATTAATGTACGAATTATATCTCGAAGTGCCATAATTTCCTCCTAAAGTTTTTCTTATCTATGTAAGAAAAAGTCATTCGTCCATTATACCAAATTATGAACTAAGTTATAAGTAAAACTTTTTGTCTAACTTTATTTCAAACGAAAAAAAGCCCCAAACCTAGAGCCTTTTCCTTTGCCTATTACACGAATTTCAAGAATTGGTACTACCCTCCATTACCTCCACCCTTACCAATTTCATCTTTTCCAGTTATAGTCGGATTCACATTCACATTTTCAATCCCCTTATTATTGGGCGAATCAAGATTTGATTCAGGTATTTGAGAGGGCATCGGGGCCAGGGTTGGTTTTTGTCTTGCTTAAGATTCATTTTATTGCATGGTTTTACACCACACGATTACAATTATTAAGCTAACCCACTATTATAAGCGCTGTGACAGCCATTGTACTCTGGAAAGAAAAAACCGAGACCTGCATTAATCTCTGCAGGAATCGGTTTTTATTAGTTAGCTATTTTTAAATTCTTTATGCCAAGAATGATTTGCGCGATAAAAGCAAGGCCACAAACGACGATTGCTATATAGCTAATCCAATCAAGTGGATTTAAGAGGAGCGTTCTAAAAAATAAAAGGGCCATTAAGGTCGCAATTGAGAAATTCACAATATATGTTTTACTTGTATGTGAAAATTTCTTCATAATAATAAAAACAACAATGCCTGTTAGGATAATGAGAATAGATAAAATAGTAGCCAATTGTTTTCTCCTTTACAATTAGTAAATTTCTAAAAAAACATCGTCCAACTTAAGTTGGACGATTTGAATTTATTTCTTTAAATTTTCGTTATATTCAACCCAGAAATCTGCATTTTTAATTCCTAGTTTAGTAGGGTCAAATACTGGATCTTTTCCTTCTTTTTTCTGAGCTTCGTAATCTTTAAGTGCAATAAGCGCTGGTTTAGCAATAATGAGAATTGCAATTAAGTTCAGCCAAACCATTAATCCTAATCCTACATCACCTAATGCCCAAGCAAGACCTGCTTCACGAATCGTTCCAAAGAATGTGGTAATCAAAATAACAATTTTCAAGACGAATATTGCGACTTTTTCAGCATTTCCTTTTAATAAGTATGCAACATTTGTTTCTGCCATGTAGTAATATGCCATGATTGTCGTGAAAGCAAAGAAGAATAATGCGATCGCTACAAATCCAGCTCCAACGCCAACGCCTGGTAAGGCAGCGTCAATTGCCGCTTGTGTATAACCTGGTCCAGCTTCAACGCCTTCTAGGTTTTGAACGACAAATTCTCCATTGCCATCATCTAATTGGACATTATACATGCCTGTAAAGAGAATCATAAATGCTGTTGCTGAACAAACAAGTAGTGTATCAATGTACACGGAAAATGCTTGAACAAGTCCTTGTTTGACTGGATGTGAAACTTCCGCTGCTGCTGCTGCGTGAGGCCCAGTACCTTGACCTGCTTCATTGGAATAAATACCACGCTTAACGCCCCAAGCAATGGCTGCACCAATCATCCCACCAAATGTAGAATCAAATCCAAATGCACTTGTGAAAATTAACTTCAATACACCTGGTAATTCAGTAATGTTCATGCCAATAATAATGATTGCCATGACCATATAAGCAACTGCCATAAATGGAACAACTAATTGTGCAACATTCGCAATACGTTTAACTCCACCTAGAATAATAATCCCTAAAAATACAACAATTACTGCTCCAGTAATCCATCTTTCAAGTCCAAATGCGTTTTCCATCCCGATTGCAATTGAATTTGATTGAATCCCTGGCATAAGTACTGACATTGCAAGAAGAGCTGCAAGCGCAAAAATTACAGCGTACCACTTTAAGCCAATGCCTTTTTCTATGTAGTAAGCTGGCCCACCACGGTATTGACCTTGATCTTTAACTTTATAGATTTGCGCTAATGTCGATTCAATAAATGCAGAAGATGCACCAATAAATGCAATTGCCCACATCCAGAACACGGCTCCTGGACCACCAAAAGCAATCGCTGTAGCTGTTCCTGCAATATTACCTGTTCCAACACGCCCTGATAATGCGATTGCTAATGCTTGGAAAGATGAAACACCAGCATCCGATTTTTGCCCTTTAAATAATTGAGTAACCATGTCCTTAATTAAACGTACTTGTAAAAAACGAGTAAGTATTGAAAAGAACAGTCCCACTGCTAAACACCCGTAAATCATCCATGGGCCCCATAAGAAGTTATTTAATTGTCCAATAAAAGCTTCCATTCTTTTTTCCCCCTCTATTATGTTCACAATTTTTTCACATAATTCACTATATTACAGAAAGTATATGTAAACAAGATACATGATAGAAATATATTTCTTGATTTTTATAGATTATCTTGTACATAACGGCGAAGTTTGATTAATTCTTTGTCCTTTTTTACTAAAACCTTATACAATATACCCTACTGAACGTAGCACATTATCCATAAAGGATTCAGTATATAAGAAAACATCTTCACGCTCCGGTTCATGGAATAAATCATGAAAACAATTTCCCCATTCTTTGTATTGAATTTCAGAAAGTTTTTGTTTATGTAACCAATGCTTTGCATAAGTTTGATCTGTTACTTTATCTCGCTCGCCAGTCATCATTAAGACAGGCAGATTTTGAATACTATCTTGATTCGCAGATGTCATCTTCATAAGATGTTGTAACTCCCGATACCACTTTAATGTAATCGTCGTATTGTATAGCGGATCATGTTTATCCTGAGTATAAACATCATAATTTCTCGTTAACTGTTTAACCGTTACGTCATGAGTACTCTTCATATTCTCCGCTAATTTTCCCATGCTTGACAAAGCGCTTGACAATTTAGAAGCATGAATTTGTAAATGTAACCATGGGGAAGTTAAGATTACGCCTGCACATTCTATTGATTTTTCATGTAATACTTGCATGACTAAAGTTGCGCCTAATCCGTGTCCGAGTATAAATACCGGCAGGTTATGGGTTAGAGATACATCTACTAATTGTTTAATAAATGTTTGATATGACATAAAATCTTCATCGTGAGCACGTTTTTCGTGAGCTGCTTCTCCATGCCCTGGCAAGTCTCCCATCACTACATGAAATCCGGAACTTCTTAACTTCTCAATTAACCATGCATAACGACGATGATGTTCATATGCACTATGTATGATTGCGATAACCGCTTTAGCTTGACCTTCCGCTTCCCATTTCCACATGAACGTCTCTCCTTTCTTCTATCTTTAATCGTTAAAGTTATCCTTTTTTAGTTCCTCTTTTTTTGTATAATGAAACCATAATATATGAAGAAATGAGGTCATGAAATGATTTACCCTTTTAAAGATAAAGAACCAGTGATCGATCAATCGGTGTATATAGCTGATTATGTCACAATCAGCGGTGATGTGACAATCGGTCCTGAGTCTACCATTTGGTTTAATACAGTAATTCGCGGAGATGTTAGTGCCACACGCATTGGGAAAAAAGTAAATATTCAAGATTTATGTTGCCTCCATCAAAGTCCAGCTTTTCCTTTGATTTTAGAAGATGAAGTTACCATAGGACATCAAGTAACCTTACATAGTTGTACAGTACGTAAAGGAGCATTAATTGGAATGGCTTCAATTGTTTTAGACGGAGCTGAAATAGGTGAAGGTGCTTTTATTGGAGCTGGGAGCCTAGTACCTCCAGGTAAAGTGATTCCACCCGGCATGTTAGCATTTGGACGACCTGTGAAGGTTGTACGACCGTTAACAGATGAGGACCGCTTAGATATGAAACGTATTGTCAGAGAGTACGCAGAAAAAGGGCAATACTATAAAAAATTAAAAGATTAGACCTTAAGTTATTTTTGAATGTAAAAAGCGATACGTACTCAATTGAGTACGTATCGCTTTGTTAAATTAAACGCCAGCTTTTTCTTTTAGAGCAGCTGCTTTATCCGTTTTTTCCCATGGTACATCTAAATCCGTACGACCAAAGTGTCCGTATGCAGCAGTTTGTTTATAAATTGGACGACGAAGGTCTAACATTTTAATGATACCTGCAGGGCGAAGATCAAATAATTCACGAACTAATTCAACTAATTTTGATTCTTCAACTTGACCTGTACCAAATGTATCAATCGCGATTGATACCGGTTGAGCTACACCAATTGCATAAGCAAGTTGCACTTCACAACGATCTGCAAGACCAGCAGCTACGATGTTTTTCGCAACGTAACGTGCTGCATATGCTGCTGAACGATCCACTTTTGTCGCATCTTTACCTGAGAAAGCTCCTCCACCGTGGCGAGCATATCCTCCATAAGTATCAACAATAATTTTACGTCCTGTTAATCCTGCATCACCTTGTGGTCCACCGATTACAAATCGACCAGTTGGATTAATGAAGTATTTTGTATTTTCGTCAATTAATTCTGCCGGTACAACAGGGTTAATGACATGTTCTTTTAAGTTGCGTTGGATTTGCTCCAATGTTACTTCTGGGTGATGTTGAGTTGAAATAACGATTGTATCAATGCGCAACGGTTTATTGTTTTCATCATATTCTACAGTAACTTGTGTTTTTCCATCTGGACGTAAGTATGAAAGGATTTCTTCTTTACGTACTTCTGCTAAGCGACGAGCTAACTTATGAGCCATGCTAATTGGAAGTGGCATTAGTTCTGGTGTTTCATTACATGCAAACCCAAACATTAATCCTTGGTCTCCTGCTCCGATTGCCTCAATGTCATCATCAGACATTGAACCTTCTCTTGCTTCTAATGCTTGGTTTACACCCATTGCGATGTCAGCCGATTGCTCATCTATCGCAGTAAGGACAGCAGAAGTTTCTGAGTCAAATCCGTATTTTGCACGAGTATAACCAATTTCACGAACAGTTTCACGAACTACTTTTTGAATGTCTACATATGCTGATGTAGTAATCTCCCCAGCAACAAGTACAAGACCTGTTGTAACAGTAGTCTCACATGCCACACGTGCATTTGGATCTTGTGTTAAAATTGCATCTAAAATCGCATCAGAGATTTGATCACAAATCTTATCTGGATGTCCTTCTGTAACTGATTCAGATGTAAATAGACGACGAGTTGTCATTAATATTTCCTCCTATATCCTTCGAGATTACTCTCGGAAAATTCAAACGGTACTCATTTCCCATGTCGAGCCTAATTCAGTAGAACAAAACCTTTTGCCATTTAGGGCTTCTGCACACGAGGATAAAGGGAGGTGTCATAAAAAAAACCCTCTCTCACGTATATACATGAGGAAAGGTAAAAATTAGTTGGCACCTTTCACTCTTATCATCCAAGGATTTTACCTTGCTTCAGGTTTAGCACCTTTGCCAATTACTACTTGGTTCATAACTGCAGGTTGCCGGGTTTCATAGGGCCTGAACCCTCCACCAGCTCGGGATAAGAGTATCCGTTCAGTTTTACATCATAATAAAGTAATCCGCCAATGTCAAATATTTTTTATGTTCTATAGAATTGGAACAAAAACATATAAATTTATTAGGCTATTAGTGTAGAATATTAAGCGTAATGTGTTATACTAATCACGAATTAAGCAACGACCCTATAAACGGGAATATTTGAAAAAGGAAGGTACATATACATGAATTCAGTGAGCATTGTGAATGAGCTGAACGACTTGTTAAATGGCCAAAACGTGCATGTTCAACTTTCAGTCCCACAATTAGTGGAGAAAGCAACAGTACGCGGAGAAGCTGTCTTAACATCAACTGGAGCTGTAAAAGTAGAGACAGGAAAATACACAGGACGTTCTCCTAAGGATAAGTATGTGGTAGAAGAAGCAACCTCAAAAGATAAAATTGATTGGGGTGCAGTTAACCAACCCATTTCAAGTGAAATTTTCTCCTCTTTATATAAGAAAGTAGTTAATTATTTGAAATCAAAAGAAGAATTATTTGTCTTCAATGGTTTTGCAGGAGCTGACAAAGACTCACGTCTCCCAATACAGGTTATCAATGAATTTGCGTGGCATAATTTATTTGCACATCAATTATTTATTCGTCCAACTGCAGAAGAGCTAGCTATACATGATGCTCAATTTACGATTGTTTATGCGCCAACTTTTAAAGCGGATCCAGCAGTAGATGGGACAGATTCTGAAACATTTATTATTGTATCAATGGAACAGCGCATCATTTTAATTGGTGGAACAGAATACGCTGGTGAAATGAAAAAGTCCATCTTCTCTATTATGAACTACTTACTTCCTGAGCAAGGTATTTTATCAATGCACTGTTCAGCTAACGTTGGTGAAAAAGGCGATGTTGCTTTATTCTTCGGTTTATCAGGAACTGGTAAAACCACTTTATCAGCTGATAACTCTCGCAAATTAATTGGCGATGATGAGCATGGTTGGTCTGATCATGGCGTCTTTAATATTGAAGGTGGCTGTTACGCCAAAGCGATTAATCTGACACATGAAAATGAACCACAAATTTTTGATGCGATTCGCTTTGGATCGGTATTAGAAAATGTGGTATTGGATGATGAGACACGAGTGGCAGACTACACTGATGTTTCATTAACTGAAAATACACGTGCAGCTTATCCATTACAAGCTATTGATAATATTGTAGATCCTTCGATTGCAGGTCATCCAAATACAATTATTTTCTTAACAGCTGATGCTTTTGGCGTTTTGCCTCCTATCAGTAAGTTAACGAAAGAACAAGCGATGTACCACTTCTTAAGTGGTTTCACATCTAAATTAGCTGGTACTGAACGTGGGATCACAACACCACAAGCAACATTCTCAACATGCTTTGGTTCTCCATTCCTTCCATTACCTGCAACCGTATATGCAGAGATGTTAGGGAAGAAAATTGACGAACATCAAGCTCAAGTATTTTTAGTAAATACCGGCTGGACAGGTGGAGAATATGGTGTTGGAAGCCGTATGAAACTTTCATATACTCGTGCTATGGTTCGCGCTGCAATTGAAGGCAAATTAGATAATGTCGAAACAACTCAGGGATCTGTATTTGGCCTCGCAATGCCTAAAGAAGTTCCTGGCGTACCAGCTGACGTGTTGAACCCACGAGATGCATGGTCGGATGTGGCAGCATATGATTTGAAAGCAAAAGAATTAGCTGATCGATTCCGTGAAAACTTTAAAAAATTCGGCTCTGTTGCTGAAGAAATCGTCTCTAAAGGCGGACCTATTATTTAAACAAATGGAGCTGTCCCATAAGCCCCTAAAATAAAACAGACGGAGAAAAAGATTTTCTTTTTCTCCGTCTGTTTTTTTGATTGGTTCGTGAGGGCCCTGAAAGCAGCTGGCGAATGCTGGCTACTTTCAGGAGATTGTGGGCCAATGCCA
>JBFGKX010000047.1:0-13079 GCA_041576455.1 Paenisporosarcina sp.
TAACGACATGAGCACCAGGTAACACAATGATTTTTGTGTTCCAGTACTTGCCTAATGAAGAAATCACCCAGATTCGCATTAATTGAAGACCGATAAATAAAATGAAAAATACCCACCAATACGGGGATAAATGTCGTTTGAAAATCAAAACCTCGAGGATTAAACTAATAAAAAAACCTATATGTATTGCGACCATATATGGATAGTGCTTAGCCCCAACTTCATATCCACCTTGAGATTTCATCCAATTTTCATTCCGTCGAGCGATGAATAATTCAACAATTCGTTGTACAATTACAAATCCGATGACAGCACAGAAAAAAACCACCTCTATTGCCATTCTAAATACACCAATTCACCACTAAACCCTGGACCGAGGGCTGTCAGTAACCCTTTATCCCCTTTAGAAGAATCCATTTTCATAAAGGCTTCTAAAACATATAAGACTGTAGGGGAAGACATATTCCCATGTTTTCTCAAGATTTCTCTAGATATACTTGTTTTAGATGAATCGAATCCGAGAGATTTTTCGTAGGCTGATAATACTTTTTTACCGCCTGGATGTGCTATAAAATGGTCGATTTGATTAGCGGTTAATTGATGTTCAGATAAAAACTCTGTTACAAAAGGCTCTAACCACTTTTCAATAATAGAGGGAATGCTTTTGGAAAAGACGACATGCAATCCATCATTTTTCATATCCCATCCCATAACCTCTTCTGAATTTGCCATTGTTTTCGAAGAAGTAGCAATAAAAGTAGGACAAGGTTTTTTTGATTGAATGAGCACGTCATCCCCACAAACTAGTGCGCAAGCCACTCCGTCTGCAAATAAGGAAGCACCAATTAAATTGCTTTTTGTAAAATCATTGGGTTGGAAGGTTAAGCTGCACAATTCCACACATAGGACTAGTATTTTAGCTTTAGGATAGGCTAAACAGTAATCAAATGCGCGACTCAACCCAGATGCACCGCCAGCACAACCTAATCCCCAAATTGGAATCCGTTTTACATAATGTGAAAATGGTAGTTGATTGATGAGACGTGCATCAATACTAGGCGTCGAAAAACCAGTACTCGAAATAAAGAATATGGCATCGATTTCGGATGGATGAACAGATTCCTCTAAGAACTCTTGATTTTGGAGGCACGCGTTTATGGCTAATGCCCCGTAGGAAGTGGCAAGTTCAATGTATAAACGGTTACGTTCTTCTAAATCATGGGGTTGCTCAAACCATTCCATCGGTACGCAAAATTGACGAGATTCAATGTCTCCATTTTCAAAAACTTTTAGCATGCGTTCCAAATCTTCGTATTGATCTTTAAATAAATGTCTTAATAATGTAGAAGCCTGTTCTTGAGAGTAGGAGTATGGTGGCAGAAATGAACTGACAGATTGAATTTTAGGCATGAGGTTCTCCTTATACAATTAATATCCATAGTTTTTCCAATCCACGTAAGTTTATACAAAAAACCCTAAAGGAAGCTAAATAAGTAGCTGCCTTTAGGGTTTAAGTTGATGCTTCATTTTTTCAATGGCCAACACGAATGGTGGATGATTCTGTTGGTTAATAAATTCGTATTTTAAAACGTGCACAAATGATTGTGGGAGTTTATATACGTAGTCGAGTAGTGAATCTCGTTCAATATCGCCACCTTCGTGTCCATGATAGACAACCAAGATAATGAGTCCACCAACTTTTAATAAATCTAAGCAACTTTCAATCGCTTGAATGGTCGTATGAGGGTGTGTAATGATGGAATGATCAGCACCTGGTAAATAGCCAAGATTAAAAACAGCCGCAGAGATTTCATTCGTAACATAGTCAGATATACATTCATGGCCTGCATGTATGACCGACGCATACTCACGGTTGTCTCCTAATCGCATTAATGTCGCTTCGATTGCCGTTTTTTGGACATCAAAGGAATAAACATGGCCTGTTGAACCAACTAATTGGGAGAGAAACAGCGTATCATGCCCATTTCCAGCAGTTGCATCGATTACGGTGTCACCAGTCGTCACTGTACTTTTTAATAACGTTTTTACATAAGGAAGTACTCGTTCTAGTTTCATTCTGCTGTCACCTTATCCGTATAATGTTTGCCTTGCCAACTACAACGCTGTGCTAGTTCCGCATCAATGGCATTTAAAACATCCCACTTATTAACACTCCACATGGGTCCAATCATTAAGTCAATTGGGCCATCTCCAGTAATACGATGAATGACCATTTCCGGTGGTAGTACCTCTAATTGATCAACGACTAGTTGGACATATTCATCTCTATCCATAAATGTCACCATGTTTTTTTCGTATTGTTTAACCATTGGCGTTCCTTTTAACAAATGAAGTAAATGAATTTTAATACCTTGCACATCCAATTGTGCCACTTGTCGAGCGGTCTCGAGCATCATTTCACGATTTTCCAGGGGCAACCCATTAATAATATGTGTACATACCCGAATATTGTGTTTTCGAAGCTTCTTAACGCCTTCAACATAAGTAGAATAATCATGTGCGCGATTAATGAGATTCGCTGTGCGTTCATGAACGGTTTGAAGACCAAGTTCAATCCATAAATAGGTCCGCGTGTTTAACTCGGCTAAATATTCCACGACATCATCTGGAAGACAGTCTGGTCGGGTCGCAATGGATAAGCCAATCACTCCATCTTGAGCAAGGGCAGCTTCAAACTTCTCTTTTAAAATGGGGAGAGGGGCGTGCGTATTTGTATAAGCTTGAAAATAAGCTATGTATTTGCCGTTTTTCCACTTTTTATGCATCTTGTTCTTAACTTCTTCGAATTGAACCGCTATTGAATTGACACGGTCCCCTGCAAAGTCACCAGAACCTGCAACGCTGCAAAAGGTACATCCCCCATAAGCGACCGTTCCATCACGGTTCGGACAATCAAATCCAGCATCTAATGCAACTTTAAATATTTTGATTCCAAAATCATCACGTAAGTGTCGATTCCACGTATAATAGCGTTTTCCATCAGAAGGAAAAGGAAAATTCATCATGAGACAACTCCTCTTAGGGTTTATTTTATCATGATTCAGATGGAAGAGATATGCCACCTTATAAGCTAAGCATGGAGAGAAATATAATCATCTTGTTTAAATTAATAAAAAAGAATACAATTATTTTGAATTTCGAAATAACGGAGGAAATGTCATGCCTAAAAGCGTATGGCTTTTAATTATAGGAATGCTTGTAAATGTTACGGGTAACTCCTTCTTGTGGCCTTTGAATACCATCTATCTTCATGAATATTTAGGGAAAAGTTTAACTGTCGCAGGTTTGGTATTAATGGCAAACGCAGGAGCTGGAATCGTTGGCAATTTGCTAGGAGGCTATTTATTCGATCGACTAGGCGGATATAAATCGATATTATTAGGAATCGTATTTACGATTATTGGATTAGTGGGACTTACGATTTGGCATGGCTGGCCTCACTATGTTTGGTTTTTAACGTTAATGGGATTTAGTGGAGGGATTGTATTCCCAAGTATGTATGCCATGGTTGGCACAGCTTGGCCAGAGGGGGGGCGAAAGGCATTTAATGCGATGTACTTAGCTCAAAATTTAGGAGTAGCAATTGGACCTGCAGTTGCAGGAATCATTGCGGACTACAGTTTCAATTATATTTTCATGGCAAATTTAGCGATGTACATAGTGTTCTTTTTCATAGCTTTATTAGGATTTAAACAGTTTAATATTGCACCAAGTATGCATACAACGGTTATTAATGAAGGAAAAACAATTCGAAATAAGGCACCATTTTATGCTTTGTTAATTGTGACGAGTGGATATTTAATTTGTTGGCTTGTCTATGTGCAATGGCAATCGACCATCGCTACGTATACGCAAGAATTAGGCATTACATTAAAGCAATATAGTGTACTTTGGACGATAAATGGATTACTAATTGTTTTAGCACAACCAATCATCCAACCAATTGTAAAACGACTTGAACATCGGATAAAAGCACAGCTAGTGTTAGGCATCGTCATTATGATGGCATCTTTTATCATTGTTGGATTTGCTCAAGCATTTTCGATGTTTGTTGTTGCAATGGTCATTTTAACTATTGGTGAAATGTTTGTGTGGCCGGCTGTACCTACCTTAGCAAGCCAGTTAGCTCCTAAAGGGAGAGAAGGATTTTATCAAGGCATTGTGAATAGTACAGCGACAGTTGGGAGAATGTTGGGTCCTTTTATTGGAGGCGTATTAGTCGACTTGTATGGGATTACAGCAATGTTTCTCCTTCTAACAGCATTTATGACATTAGCAATAATTCCGAGTTTGCTTTATGATCGACCATTAAAACAAGCGGAGAGCCAAGAGTAGGCTCTTCGTTTTTTGCATAATCGGATCTAATTTGGGAAAATAGTAAGGATCGATTCTAAAAGGTTAGGTGATCAAATTGAATTCTATATTACAACATTTACCAGAGTCCGTTTTAGCACAGATACTTGAGAACGCGTTTCAATGGTTTGTCGTGGTTGATGCTAACAGTCGTATTCTTTATATTAATGAAGATTATTGTCAATTTTTAGAAATCCCTCGAAATCAAGCTATTGGTCAACCCGTTGAAGAGGTGATTGAAAATACGAAGTTGCACGAAGTAATAAAGTCAGGGGTAGCGGATTTAGCAGCACCACATTACATAAGAGGGACATATATGCTAGCGAATCGCGTACCATTAATTGTAGAAGGAGAAATTGTAGGTGCATTTGGGAGTGTTGTTTTTCGAGATATGAATGATTGGAATAAGCTAAGTTCGCATGTTAGAACGACAATGGATAAAATCCATATGACGAAGAGCGAACGTATCAATCAAGTGCATCAATTAGAAGATATTAAAGGCAGTTCTCAAGCGATTCGATCAATAAAAGAGACAATTCAAATGATTGCACCAAGCGACTTATCTGTCTTAATTGAAGGTGAAAGTGGAACGGGAAAAGAACTTTTTGCTCAAAGTATTCATGAGAGATCTGAACGAGCTGATATGCCATTTGTGAAAATTAATTGCGCTGCAATTCCAGCTGAATTATTAGAAGCCGAGATTTTTGGCACTTACCAGGAATCCAAAAACACCTTTCGAAAAGGTCGTTTTGAAATGGCGGACAAAGGGACCTTATATATCGATGAAATAGGGGCAATGCCTTTGACATCTCAAGCGAAACTACTCCGTGCAATTCAAGATGGCGAATTTGAACCGATTGGCACACAAGAGACAATCAAAGTAAATGTGAGAATAATCGCAGCTACAAATCGACCACTTAATCACTTAATTGATAAAGGGAAATTTCGCGAAGATTTATATTACCGCATACAAGCAATTACGCTGCGTATTCCACCATTGCGAGATCGAATGGAAGACTTCACAGAATTGGTCAATACATTTTTACAGAAGTATATAAGTAAAGCTGGCAAACGAAAACTACTTCTTTCAAATCAAACCAGAGATTATTTACAAAATTATCATTGGCCAGGGAATGTAACGGAACTGCAAAATGTCATCCAAGCAGCTATTTATCTAGCAGAAGATGACACGATTGAACCCTCAGTCCTGCCAGAACAAATTAAGCAAAGCCAAAAAAAACAAAAGAAGCACTTTGTGACGTTGCATGAAGCAATAGATGATCTTGAACGTACGATGATTCAAGAGTTGTTAGAAGAAATTAAGGATAAAAGAGTGCTAGCAACACAACTAGGTGTGAGTCGTTCTACACTTTATGAAAAAATAAAAAAACACAACTTATGACCTATTTCCGAACTATCGGATTTAATTCCGGTATTTCGGACTAAATTAACTAACAGATCATTTGATTTATTACGCAAAAGTGCACAGGAGTCCGACGTTTCGGATTTTCAGAATTTTTGTTTAGACAAAATGTTGTCACAACTACTATTGCCAGAAAATTATCCTTCTGTTTTAATTGCAAGTGAAAGCGCTTTAATACTTAAATTTAAATGATTCATTATGAGGAGGAACACCCAATGAAGCCAATTTATTCTTCAGCAGAAGAGGCGGTACAACAAATTCAAGATGGATCGACGTTAATGGTCGGAGGTTTTGGATTGGTTGGTATTCCCGAGAAATTAATTCTTGCACTTGTAGATAAAGGCGTAAAAGATTTAACGGTCATTTCAAACAACTGTGGAGTTGATGATTGGGGATTAGGACTTTTACTTAAAAATAGACAAATTAAGAAAATGATCGGTTCTTATGTTGGTGAAAACAAAGAATTTGAGCGCCAAGTCCTTTCGGGTGAAATTGAAGTTGAGTTAACACCACAAGGAACATTAGCAGAAAAAATTCGCGCTGGTGGTGCTGGAATTCCAGCATTCTTTACTCCTGCTGGGGTAGGGACTATAGTGGCTGAAGGAAAAGAAATTCGAGAATTTGATGGGAAAGAATACGTTCTTGAACAAGCATTGACAGCTGATTTCTCACTTGTTCGTGCAGCAAAAGCTGATAAATTTGGCAATCTTGTCTATAACAAAACAGCGCAAAACTTTAATCCGATGATGGCAGCAGCTGGAGCATTTACAATTGCAGAAGTAGAAGAAATTGTCGAAACGGGAGACTTAGATCCAAACATGGTTCAAACGCCAAGCATTTACGTGCAAGGTCTATTTCAGGCATCTCAAGAAAAACGGATTGAACGTTTAACGACACGTTCATAGGATGGGAGGAATAAATAATGGTAAATGTTAGAGAACGAATCGCCATTCGTGCGGAACAAGAAATTGAAGATGGTAATTATGTGAACTTAGGAATTGGTATGCCGACTTTAGTGGCTAACTATATTTCGCCTAATAAAACAGTTGTTCTACAATCAGAAAATGGATTGCTTGGTATTGGCCCTTATCCTACCAAAGATGAGGTGGATCCGGATTTAATCAATGCTGGTAAAGAGACCGTTACTACAATTCCAGGGTCTGCATTTTTCACGAGTGCTGAATCATTCGCGATGATTCGCGGAGGACATGTTGATGTAGCTATTTTAGGTGGCATGGAAGTATCGGAAGCGGGAGACCTTGCGAACTGGATGATTCCAGGGAAAATGATTAAAGGAATGGGCGGCGCAATGGATTTAGTTCATGGTGCTAAGAAAATCATCGTGATTATGGATCATGTGTCTAAAGATGGCTCTCCTAAGATTAAAAAGCAATGTGAATTGCCGTTAACAGGTAAAGGCGTTGTTAATAAAATCATTACGGAACGTGCGTTAATTGAGGTAACTTCTTCAGGACTCGTTTTAAAAGAGGTTTTTGAAGGGTTCACCGTACAAGAAGTCATTGATTCAACAGAAGCTCAACTAAATGTAGATGACGTAAAGGAAAACGTTAAGTTTTAAGTAGATAAAAAATTTTTTTCGGGGGAAATTTGTTCATGGATGCTAGTATAATATTAAGTATGATCGGTCTTTTAGGGGGCCTTGCGTTACTAATCTTTTTAACAATGAGAGGAATAAATATATTAATTGCGGGTCCAATCTCAGCGTTATTTGTGGCGCTAATGAGTGGAATGCCTTTGTTTCCACAGCTAGTGGCTGAAGGCGAAGCGAACTTTGTGACGAATTACATGACTGGTTTTACTGGATTCATTTTAGCTTGGTACTTAATGTTCTTATTAGGTGCAGTATTCGGTAAAGTTATGGAAGATAGCGGTGCAGCTGATGCAGTAGCAAAATGGGTTGTTGGAAAATTAGGCATGAAATTCGCAGTTCTCGCAATTGTTATTGCTTGTGCGATTTTAACTTACGGAGGAGTTAGTTTATTCGTAGTTGCATTCTCTGTATACCCTATGGCAATTTCATTATTTAAACAAGCGGACTTACCACGTCGCTTTATCCCGGCTACTTTAGCGCTTGGGTCTGTCACGTTCACAATGACTTCTGCAGGTTCTCCAGAGATTCAAAACTGGATTCCAATTCCATTTTTAGGAACTACACCTTATGCAGGATGGGAAGTCAGTATAATTGTTGCCACTTTTATGGCTGTATTTGGTTACTGGTGGCTGAAAAAAATTATTTCGAAAGCAGTTAGTAAGGGCGAGCGATTTGTAGATCGTGAATCAGATCCTACGTTCGATGTTACTCGACCATTGCCTAATCCATTTTTAGCAATGGTTCCATTGTTGGTTGTCCTTTCGATTTCATTTTATTTCCATGACTCATTAAAACAGTCTGCACTAATCCTTGCATTACTTGGTGGGATTATCGCGACGTTCATTATTAGTTATAAATACTTTAAAAATGCGTGGGAAGCTGTATCAGCAGGTACAATTGGGGCCATGATTGCAATTGGTAACACTGCGGCTGTAGTCGGTTTTGGTGGTGTTGCGAAATCAGTTCCAGCATTTGGTGTAGCAGTAGAAGCAATGACAAACATCCCTGGTTCTCCTTTAATCGGAGCAGCGGTAGCTGTTGCTGTTATTGCGGGGATGACAGGATCGGCTTCTGGTGGTCAAGCGATTGCTTTACCATTATTAGCCCCTGGATATCTGGAAGCAGGTGTTAACGCAGAAGCATTGCACCGAGTAGTTGCAATATCTTCTGGTGCGTTAGATTCTCTTCCTCATAATGGCTATGTTGTGACAACGATTCAATCCATTTGTGGAGAGAAACATAGTCAAGCTTATTGGGCTGTTGCAGCAACTACGGTGGTTACACCAGTTATCGGTGTGATTATTGCCATCACATTATTCTCGTTTGGGTTAGGACTGTAAGAAAAATATATCAGCCGCCTTGTGCGGCTGATTTTTTTGGGGGAATACATAATGGTTAAAGATAAAGTATTATTTATAACAGGTGCTGCACAAGGAATTGGCTTCGAAATTGCTCAAGAATTTGCACAAGCAGGCGCAAAAGTAGTATTAACAGACTTGAATGAAGAGAAAGTTAAAGTAGCAGCAGCATCACTTGGAACAGAAGCAATGGGCTTGAAATGTGACGTAACAATTGAAGCGGATATTGTGAATTCAATTAATGAGACTATTGCTCATTATGGACGTATCGATATTTTAATTAATAATGCAGGAATGCAACATGTAGCTATGTTAGAAGACTTCCCGACAGAGCGTTTTGAGTTATTAATAAAAATTATGTTAACGGCGCCATTTATTGCGACAAAAAATGTGTTACCACATATGCGTAAGCAAGGATTTGGTCGGATCATCAATATGGCATCAATTAATGGTTTAGTAGGTTTTGCAGGGAAAGCAGCATACAATTCAGCAAAACACGGCGTAATTGGGTTAACGAAAGTTGCTGCACTTGAAACAGCAGCAGATGGCATTACTGTAAATGCTATTTGTCCTGGATATGTAGATACTCCTTTAGTGCGTAATCAATTAAAAGATCTTGCAACAACTCGTAAAGTGCCATTAGAGTCAGTACTTGAAGAAGTGATTTACCCATTGGTTCCTCAAAAGCGTTTACTGGATGTGAAAGAAATCGCTGATTTATCGATGTTCTTATCTAGTGAAGCGGCAAAAGGAATGACTGGGCAAGCGGTAGTATTAGATGGCGGATATACCGTTCAATAAATTCTTGTACTTTTGGTAGCCATCGATTACAATAAAAAACAATAGTGTAAGACTGTGAAAAGGAATAGTACATAAACGAGTGTTTTGAGAGAGCTGACGGTCGGTGAAAGTCAGTAACACAATTTATCGAACTCGCCTTGGAGTCTGCAGTGGTGAAATAGTAGTAACCGGTGCCGTTTTCCGCGTTAAGGAAGCAAGTTGAGCAAATTGTATTTGTTAATTTGGGTGGTACCGCGGGAGTATGCGTATAACTCTCGTCCCTTAGTCTTTTGACTATTGGACGAGAGTTTTTTTTATTTTTGGCTTTGATATATTTCATTGTAGTTTTTGCGATTTAGAGATATAAAACATCTTTGTGATGAGTAATCACAGGAGCCAAAATAGAGAAGACTCCTGTGGGAAACAGAGACAGTCGAGACCCCGCTGAAGCGACAAGGAGCCTCGATAATCTACCTAGGAAAACGTAGCTGTTTTATGGAGTATCATCAGTAATATTTAACGGAGCCTTATTTTTAAAGGAGGAAAATTTATGAACTTTAATCATCAAAGTATTGAGAAAAAATGGCAATCTTATTGGGAGCAAAATCAAACCTTTAAAACAGGTAATGATTCAGCTAAACCGAAGTTTTATGCTTTGGATATGTTTCCATTCCCGTCGGGTGCAGGGCTACATGTTGGTCATCCAGAAGGATATACGGCAACAGATATTCTAAGTCGATTTAAGCGTATGCAAGGGTACAACGTTTTACATCCTATGGGGTGGGATGCATTCGGATTACCTGCTGAGCAATATGCGCTTGATACAGGTAACGACCCAGCAGAATTTACGTTGAAAAATATTGCGACATTTAAGCGTCAAATTCAGGAGCTTGGATTCTCTTATGATTGGGAACGTGAAATCAATACGACGGATCCATCATATTACAAATGGACGCAATGGATATTCCTTCAACTACATAAAAAGGGATTGGCGTATGTGGATGAAGTGGCAGTGAACTGGTGTCCTGCGCTAGGAACGGTTCTTGCTAACGAAGAAGTGATTGATGGGTTATCCGAACGCGGAGGACATCCTGTAGAAAGACGCCCTATGAAACAATGGATGCTGAAAATTACAGCTTATGCAGATCGACTGATTGAAGATTTAGATGACCTAGACTGGCCAGAAAGCATTAAAGATATGCAACGTAACTGGGTTGGTCGTTCTGAAGGTGCAGAACTGACATTCAAAGTAGATGGCACAGGACACTCTTTCCGTGCATTTACAACTCGTCCGGATACAATCTTTGGTGCAACGTATGCTGTGCTGGCACCCGAGCATGCTTTGGTAAAAGACATTACAACTGCAGAACAACGTGAAGCGGTCGCTAAATACATTGATTCTGTAAAGCTTAAGAGTGACTTGGAACGTACGGATTTAGCAAAATCAAAAACAGGAGTATTTACTGGCGCATATGCGCTTAATCCGGTCAATGGTGAAAAAATGCCAATTTGGATTGCTGACTATGTACTGGCTTCATATGGTACTGGTGCCATTATGGCAGTACCTGCTCATGATGAGCGTGATTACGAATTTGCTAAGCAGTTTGAGCTCCCGATTGTGGAAGTAGTTGCAGGTGGAGACATTTCAAAAGAAGCTTACGCAGGTGAGGGCGAGCATGTTAACTCTGATTTCTTAAATGGTCTAGATAAAACTGAAGCAATTGAAAAAGCCATTGCTTGGTTTGAAGAAAAAGGAACTGGCGAGAAGAAGGTAACGTACCGACTACGTGATTGGTTATTCAGCCGTCAACGCTACTGGGGAGAGCCGATTCCTGTGATTCACTGGGAAGATGGATCGATTACAGCGATCGATGAATCCGAACTTCCATTGATTTTACCGAAGTCGAATGACATTAAACCAAGTGGTACTGGTGAGTCGCCACTTGCAAAAATAGACGAATGGGTCAATGTTATTGATCCAGGAACAGGTATGAAAGGCCGTCGAGAAACGAACACGATGCCGAACTGGGCAGGAAGCTGTTGGTATTATCTTCGTTATATTGATCCGAAAAACGATCAAGCAATTGCGGACCCTGCATTAATCAAACAATGGTTACCAGTTGATATCTACATCGGTGGAGCTGAACACGCGGTTCTTCATTTACTTTACGCTCGTTTCTGGCATAAAGTGTTATATGACATAGGCGTAGTACCAACGAAAGAACCTTTCCAAAAATTATTTAACCAAGGCATGATCTTAGGTGAAAATAATGAGAAAATGTCTAAGTCTAAAGGAAATGTAGTAAATCCAGACGACATCGTGGAAAGCCACGGAGCAGATACGCTTCGACTGTACGAAATGTTTATGGGACCTCTTGATGCATCGATTGCATGGTCTGAAAATGGTCTGGACGGTGCCCGTCGATTCTTAGATCGCATTTGGCGTTTGTTCATGAATGACGACGGTTCAGTTAGCAATAAAGTTGTGGATTCAAACGATGGAACCCTTGAAAAAGTGTATCATCAAACCGTGAAAAAAGTGACAGAAGACTATGAAGGAATCCGTTTCAATACAGCGATTTCACAAATGATGGTCTTTATCAATGATGCATATAAAGCACCGCAAATTCCACTTGAATATGTAAAAGGATTTGTTCAGCTACTCGCACCAGTTGCTCCCCATGTGGCAGAAGAGCTATGGGAAAAACTTGGAGGCACTGAAACGATTTCTTATGTGGCATGGCCGACATTCGATGAATCTAAACTAGTCGAAAATGAAATTGAAATGGCTATCCAATTCAATGGGAAGGTTCGCACGAAAATAGTCGTTAGCAAAGACTTCTCAAAAGAGGAGTTAGAAAAAGCAGTGTTAGAAGATGAAAAAGTGATTGAACTTCTAGAAGGCAAAGAGATAAAAAAAGTAATTGCCATCCCAGGTAAGTTAGTCAATATTGTGGTCGGCTAATGGAAGCAATTCATATCGTACTCGTTATTGTCATACTCGCTTTTTCTTGGAAGCTGTTCACGATTTTACGCCATCCAGAGATTTCAAAGTCTAGTAAACGAATGGCGATTAATGTTTTTGTCATTTCACTCATTTCGTTCGCCATCGCTTTGTATTTTGCAGGATAACAAAAACCCCAAGTCACTTTCATGAGTGATTTGGGGTTTTTATGCTCTTGACGATAAGGATTTGATTCTCAGTCTGACTTTTGAGCTGTGACGTCTGAAAAGTTGACCATGACGTCTGAAAAAAATGGCTTAACGTCTGAAAAAATCGCTGTGACGTGTGAAAAGGGATGAACTGATAAGACTGCTTTTTCCAAAAATGATTAATTTGAAAAAACATCGCCATTTTAAAAAAAACGATAAAAAACAGGTCCCTCAAATTTAGAGAGACCTGTTTTTTATTCGTATTTTACATGTTCGTAAGGAATGCTTTTTGCATGTAAAGCTGCACTCATCCCAGCAATTTTTCCAGTAACAAGAGCTGATGTGATATTATAGCCACCGGTATAACCGTGGATGTCTA
>JBFGKX010000048.1:0-13034 GCA_041576455.1 Paenisporosarcina sp.
AAATGGCGGTCCCGACGGGAATCGAACCCGCGATCTCCTGCGTGACAGGCAGGCATGTTAACCGCTACACCACGGGACCATTTGGTTGCGGGGGCAGGATTTGAACCTGCGACCTTTGGGTTATGAGCCCAACGAGCTACCGTGCTGCTCCACCCCGCGATAATATTATAATATTGTTACTGACATGAAGAACATCTTTTTGATGTTTACCGCTATCAGTATGAAATGACAAACTTACTTAAACAGTATAACATACATTTGAAAATATTGTTTGGTGACCCCTACGGGATTCGAACCCGTGTTACCGCCGTGAAAGGGCGGTGTCTTAACCGCTTGACCAAGGGGCCATATATGGCTCCGAAGGTAGGACTCGAACCTACGACCAACCGGTTAACAGCCGGTTGCTCTACCACTGAGCTACTTCGGAATAATGTTATGTATCTTATCGACTTTTCTTATTATAGTGAGGTAGTTCGTTCCCGTCAACCATTTTTGAATAATTTCTTAAAACAATTATTACTCAATCTTCTCTAACCGCCCAGAACACTTGCCACAACGGTATTTCTTGGTATTTAAACGAATTTTCCGTCTATATAAAAGGCCGCAAGTAATACACCCATATACATGAATGATTCTATTGACGCTGTTTTTGACAGATTCTAAGTTTGCACAAAATCTCGGGGATTTAGTCACTTTTAGTAATTCTTTAAAATCTTTATCACGGTGTTTATATCCTTTTCCTTCTATATGTAAATGGTAGTGACACAATTCATGGCGAATAATGCCTTCCAGTTCTTCTAGCCCATAGAATTCTAATGATTTTGGATTTACTTGAATGTGATGCGTTTGTAACATATACCGCCCACCAGTTGTTTTTAATCTTCCATTGAAATACGCTTCGTGAACAAATGGTTTGTTAAAAATTGTTTCAGAAATTCGCTTTACCAATTGTTGTAGTTCTTCATTTGTCATAAGACCCATCCTTTGAATGCTATAAAACCTGCCTATTCCATAAGGATAGGCAGGTTTGTTATTATTTTTGTTTAACTGGCGGAAGCATTGTTAATGCTATACGCCCTTTTGCCTTTTCAACCTGCTCAACCCAAACTGTTACAATGTCTCCTAATGCAACGACATCAAGTGGATGTTTAACAAAGCCTTTTTTCAGTTTTGAGATATGAACAAGTCCATCTTGTTTTACTCCGATATCTACAAATGCACCAAAATCAACAACATTACGGACTGTCCCTTGTAGTTCCATCCCACTTACTAAGTCTTCCATTTGAAGAACATCTGTTTTAAGTAATGGTTGTGGGAATTGGTCACGTGGATCGCGCGTAGGTTTTTTTAATGTATCTACAATATCCTGTAAAGTGATTTCTCCTACATCTAGTAAATCACTTAACTCCTTAATATTCAGTTCATTAAGTGCTAGCTCGGCTTCTTTTGTTCCGATTTGCACTTTCGTTAATCCAACGGTTTTCAGCACTTCTTCCGCACTTTGATAACTTTCAGGATGAATGCCGGTAGCATCAAATGGATTTTTCGCCTCTGGAATTCGTAAAAACCCAATAGCTTGTTCATAGGTTTTTGCACCTAATCGCGGAATTTTTTTCAGCTGAGCTCGTGACGTAAACTTGCCGTTTTCATTTCTCATAATGATGACATTTTCAGCGACAGTTTTGGATAATCCAGAAACATATTGTAATAACGATGCCGATGCTGTGTTAATATTCACTCCAACTTGGTTAACTGCTGTTTCTACTATAAAAGTTAAGGAGTCATTCAGTTTCTTTTGAGAAACATCATGTTGGTACTGCCCTACCCCTACTGCTTTAGGTTCAATTTTCACTAGCTCCGAAAGTGGATCTTGTAGTCTACGAGCAATTGAAACTGCACTTCGTTGTTCAACTTGAAGATGTGGAAACTCAGCTCGTGCTGTATCTGACGCCGAGTAAACACTCGCTCCCGCTTCATTTACAATCACATAAGCAATTTCACGTTCCGCTTCTTTTAGACATTCCGCAATGAATTGTTCAGTTTCTCTAGATGCCGTCCCGTTTCCAATAGCAATAATTGAAATGGGATAGCGTTTTAATACATCAAAAATGGCTTTTTTAGACCCTTGCACGTCTGATTTCGGCGGATGCGGATAGATTGCAGATACTTCTTGGAGTTTTCCAGTGTCGTCCACAACGGCTAATTTACAACCAGTTCGATACGCAGGGTCCACTCCTAATACTACTTTTCCTTTTAAAGGTGGTTGTAATAATAAGTTTCGCAAGTTTTCAGAGAAAATATGAATTGCTTGTGTTTCGCCTTTTTCCGTAAGCTCTCCTCTAATTTCACGTTCAACTGAAGGAGCAATTAACCGCTTATATGAGTCTTCAATTGCTTCTTTGACTTGTGGAATGCTAGGTGATGAACTATGAGTCGGTATCCACTCATCACGCATTACAGTTAAAATTCGATCAACTGGTGTTTGTAAATTTATTTTTAGAATTTCTTCTTTTTCACCACGATTTAATGCCAGTACACGGTGGGGTACAATTTTCTTTACAGGCTCCGTGTAGTCATAATACATTTCAAAAACACTTTTTTCATCTGCTTCACGTTTTTTTACAGATGATAAAATTGAACCCTCTGCTCGTGTCAAATTTCTAATTTTCTCTCGAATCTTCGGGTCATCTGCAAATTGTTCGGCTAAAATATCCCGAGCCCCTTGCAATGCTTCATCAATGCTCGTCACTTCTTTTTCCATATCCACAAAATCTTTTGCTAGTTCCTCAGGTTGTGTTTTGGAATACTGAGTTAAGAGTGCAGCCAAAGGCTCTAACCCTTTTTCTTTCGCTATTGTTGCTTTTGTTCTACGCTTCTGCTTATACGGACGATATAAATCTTCTAACCGTTGCAAAACAGATGCAGCTTGAATTGTCTTTGATAACTCTTCCGTTAACTTTCCTTGTTCCTCAATTAAACGAAGAACTTCTTCTTTTCGGTTTTCCAATTGTTGTATGTATCGATATCGATCTTCAACTGCTTTTATTTGCACTTCATCTAATGAGCCAGTTGCTTCTTTTCGATAACGTGCAATGAACGGAACTGTATTCCCTTCTTCAAGTAGATCAATAACTTGTTGTGCTTGCGCCGGCCTTACATTAGTTTCATTCGCAATACGTTGCATCATTTGTTTTGCATCCATATGACTCATCCTCCCTCTATACATCGTTCTATTTTATCACAAAAAAACCCACTCCAATTTTTTATTGGAGCAGGCTTCCTGTGATAAACGTTGCATCGTCACCATGTTCAATTGTATCAATTAAAGTTTGAAATAAGTCGTAAGCTCCAGAACTTTGGCGCATCGTATTTTTGGGGTTCCCAAGGACAACTCCGTCTGAATGAAACAAAAATAAATCGCCCGGTTTATACGTATATATTTGTGTTCGAAGTTTTTGTGGCCTCCCTGATAAGTAACCCATCACTGGTAGCGGATAAATCATTTTTTCATCATTTCTCCGAGTCATATAAAACTTGATGTTCCCTACACAACTATATTCAATCGTTTTTTCTGAAAAATCTACTTTTACAATGGCAACTGCAGCTCCACGTTTCTGATACATTAATTCATTACACCTTATTAAAAGATTATCAATTGTTTCGTGATGGTACTCGGTTAAAATCATCGGAATGATTTCAGCTGACTGTCTAGCGATAGGGCCATTTCCTAAACCATCAGCAATTGCACACAAAAAATAATCTCCATTCATATATGTGAAATACGTATCACCAGATTCACTATTACCCGCTTTTGCCTCTTGATAGACGAATACTTCTAAATAAGGATGTCGAATTGAATCCATTAAGACACTCCACCAGCTGCCAGAATCGCATCTTGCAGCTTTTTAATGGCCTTACGTTGTAAACGAGAAACATGCATTTGAGAGATGCCTAGTTTTTCACCAGCTTCTTTTTGACTCAATTGATCAATGTATGTAAACTGAATGACTTGTTTTTCCCGTTCAGATAGAACATTTAAGGCCTCCGCCACCAACATTCGTTGATCTGTTTTTTCATACCCATTATCTTGTTGGCCAATAACGTCCATCAATGTAATGGTACTTCCGTCTGAATCTGATTCAAGTGAATGATCCATTGAAAGTGCTTGATAACTCTTGCCCATTTCCATCGCTTCTAAAACATCATCTTCTTCAACATCCAGATACTCTGCGATTTCATTTACTTTCGGAGAACGTTGTAATTCTGTAGTTAACATTTCAACAGATGATTTTATACGCGGTCCTAATTCCTTTATCCGACGAGGGACATGAACTGCCCATGTTTTATCCCGTAAAAAACGTTTAATTTCACCAATAATTGTTGGTACGGCAAACGCTTCGAACGTTCTTCCGAATGTTGGGTCATATCGTCGGATCGCACCAAGTAACCCTAACATTCCCACTTGAACGATATCTTCGTGGTATGATTTACCATTAGAATATTTACGTGCTATTGACTCAACTAAACGTTGATAATTTAACACTAAATTTGTTTGTGCAGATTCATCTTCAGTTTCTTGATAAGCTTTTATCCATTCAAGAATTTGTTCCTTCGGTTGATGATTAGGAGGAGATAGTTTCGACATTCTCTTCCACCTGCTCTTCTCCGACATACTTCGTCATAAAGACTGTTACGCCTTCTTGGTGGTGGACTTTCACTTCATCCATTAATGTTTCTATTAAATATAACCCTAGTCCACCTTCACGCAAGAACTGGACTTCTTGTTCTTCATGATAAGGACCAACTTGGGCTTTTATTTTTTCAAAATCAAAACTTTTTCCATGATCTGCAACCATAATTTCGATTTTATCAGCATAAAGCGCACATCCGACAACCACTTCTCCCTCATCTACTTCAGAGTAAGCATGCTGGACTGCATTTGTAATTGCCTCAGAAGAAGCGATTTTCAAATCTTCAATATCGTCATAAGTGAAGCCTATACGACTTGCTAATCCTGAAATTGTTAATCGCGCAACACCTACGTATTGAGGTTTTGCCGGAACTCGAATTTCTACATAATCGAATGGTCTCATGATTAATTTCCACCTTTGTTGTCTGTATCAATGTCCATAATCTCTCCAAGACCAGTAATATCAAATAATCTTTTCAGACGGGGGGATAATCTTGTTAGCTTAACGTGTCCATTATATGCATTAATATTCTTGTAAAAAGCTACAATTACTCCGAGTCCAGTACTATCCATATATGATACATCAGACATATCTAATTCGACTTTCAAGTCATTTTTAGGCTCTACTTCAGATAACTTTTCACGCAACATCGGTGAAGTAAACGCATCTATTTCCCCACTAATAAATCCTTTAACGTAGTTCTCTTCTTCTTTTAAAATCACTTGAATATTCATCTATTGACACCCCGTCCATTGCTTTATCTATTCTTCATAATCTTACATTACCACTTGGCAATGCATTCTAAACCTTTTAAACGGTTTTTTTGAAAATGACGAGCGTAAAATCATCACGAAGCTCAAAGTTCTGCATCTGTTCAAGCTCTTTAAAAACCTTATCAACTATCGTTTGAGCAGGTTCATCACGTAGAGAATAAATTAAAGACGTAATAATTTCTTGTGCAATAAACCCCTCATTCGTTCTACATTCTGTCACTCCATCTGTCATCATCACAATAAAGTCCCCAGTTTCCATTTTCACTTCATGTTGCTCATATGTAACATCTGGAACAACACCAAGTAAAAGACCTTTAGCATGTAAATTAGAAAACTCACTTGTTTTGTATTTAAAGAAAAGAGCGGGCTCATGTCCCGCTGATGCGTAGGTGAAGAGAGATTCTTCTCTATTGTATAGACCATAAAACATTGAAATGAACATATCGTCGTCAACACTTTTTTCTACGATTCGATTAATCATATCTAGTACTTTTTGTGGGTTAGCAGTTGCATCCTTTAAACTGTCCAAGCCATATTTAATCATGGACATACAAAGCGCAGCAGGAAGTCCTTTTCCAATTACATCTGCAACCGCAATTCCAGCATTTGTTTGATTATCGCTAAGAAAGTAAATGTAATCTCCGTTCATTTTACGAACTGGCACCGATATTAAACCAATTTCAAGACCATCGATACAAGGAACAGTTGTTTTCAATAATGTTTTTTGTACATTTGCCGCTAAATCCATTTCTACTTTCATTTCTTCTTGCTGTTTTAGTAGACTCTGATGTTCCGCATGCGCTAACCCGTAGCGGATCATCATTTCAATTAGAAAATCAAAGGAATGCCACACATTCATTTGTAACTCTGGAAACATTTCTTCTAGAGCAGACTTATGTATGCTAATAACTTCTTCAGGAGATATATTTTTTTGAATCAACTGTTGGCTAAAATTTTGACCTGTATAAAGGTTTTGTTCACTTTGACGCATTACATACTGCCTAAGTATTTCTTTATATTGTCGTTCAATTTCATGAGGCATTTATTCTACCCCCCTATCGAATCCATTTCGTCGCTTTTATTACGGTTCCTTCACCTATAACAGTTTCTATTTTAAAATCATCCATCAAACGTTTTACCCCAGGCATTCCAGCACCTAATCCACCAGAAGTAGAAAATCCATCTTCCATCACTTTACGAACATCCGGAATTCCCGGACCCTCGTCTGATGCTATGATAATAATGCCAAATGATCCGCCTTCTAATATACGTTCAATTTCAATTTTTCCTTTTCCCGCATATAAGTAAATATTACGAGCAAGCTCACTAATTGCTGTTGTTATACGCGCTTGATCAACCGTTCCAAAACCAACTTCTTTGGCTTCATTACGACCAAGTTGTCTTGCGGCAACAATGTCCCACTCTGTTAAAATTTCTACAGAAGACCGATAATTCATATTTAGTCCTCCAATTCTCGTTGGAGTTTTTCAAGGCCATTTTCTAAGTCTAAAGCTGTCATTACATTCTCTAAGCGAATTCCTAGTTCAATAAGTGTAATTGCTACTGCTGGTTGAATTCCAGTAATAACGACTTGGGCACCCATTAATCCAGACATGCTAATTACGTCACCTAAAACTTTAGCGATAAAAGAGTCTATGAAATCGATTGGTGTTAAATCAATTACGACACCACGAGCGCTAGTTTCATGCATTTTCGTTAATAAATCTTCCTGAAATTGGAGTGCCGTTTGATCATCTAATTCCCATTGAATCGAGACAATCAGACAATCTTTTAATTTTAAGATTGGAATACGTAAGTTCAATTCTCTTCCACCTCCACTATTTTACGATTTGTCCATGCTAGTGCTTGTTCAACACCGCGTTGCAAAGTGCTTGTTGTCGTGAAATCTTGTAAGTTAATCCCTAAAGTGACGATAGTTTGGGCAATTTCGGGTCGAATTCCAACTAGCATACATTTAGCGCCTACTAACCGAACTGCATCCGCCGCCTGAATAATGTGGTGCGCAACCATTGTGTCGACAACCGGCACGCCTGTAATATCTAGCAATACTACTTCCGCTCGGTGTTTAACTACACCCTCGAGTAAATTTTCCATTATCTGTTTGGCACGTTCTGTATCAATCGTACCAACTAGTGGCATTACTGAAATTTTATCAAAAACTGGAATTAAGGATGCTGAAAGTTCTTGCAGTGCAATTTTTTGTAATTGTACTGTTCTCTCCCATTTTTGGGCATAAGTTTCTACAATCCCATTTTGCATTGGTGTCACCCAGCTCGTAAATATATCAACATATTCTTTCATATTTTGATCTGTAATGATTTCTTTCTCTTCTAACATTTGAAATACAATTTTGGCGAAGTTCGTAATGGCTTTGACAACAAAACTTATTGACCAACCAAATCGGACAACTTTACTCGTAAATTCATTTAGGCGGCTTTCATAGCTGTTTTCACCTTCTAATAAGTGAGAAATCATTAACTCCGCAAACTCACGACTTGTATTATCAATGACATTTTGTGACATCACTTGAAAGAATCTTTCTTCTGTATCTTCTTTCATTAACTCTTGCCATCTAATTAATATTTCATCTAGGTTATCTTGTATAAATGTAGCCACTTTTTTAATCATACTGACTGGTGAAGCCTCCTTGAGTCAAAATAGCATCTACCTGTTATTGTATCTGAAAACAATAAACTATACACGTTTTTTACCTATATACAAAAAAACATCGTACAGAAAAACTTCTGTACGATGTTTTTTATTATGTATGATGTAAATCTTATTTAAAACTTTACAAGGCCAAGACTTATTTCAAGCGCCTCATCTACTTTTTCCATCAGAACATCATCAAGCTGAGTAATTTTATCCGTCAGCCGCGATTTATCAATCGTCCGCAATTGTTCAAGCAAAATAACCGAATCTCGTTCAAATCCATATTTTTTCGCATTTATTTCTACATGCGTTGGTAATTTAGCTTTTTGAATTTGCGCCGTGATTGCCGCAATGATGACTGTTGGGCTGAAACGATTCCCAATATCGTTTTGAATCACCAGAACGGGTCTAGTTCCACCTTGCTCAGACCCGACTACTGGCGATAAGTCAGCAAAAAAAACGTCACCACGTTTTACGTTCAAGGTTTCATCCTCCGCTTACGAGACGCTCCACAGTATGCTCAGCTTCATATTCCAAATGCAAACATTCACTTGCAATGGACAAATTTATATGAGACATCTCTACGTAGCCTTTGATCATCGCTTCTCGTATAAGATTTGGTTGAACTTGTTTAACTACTTTTTTTGTCGAAATATAAACAAACTCTTCTGGCGAAGCCAGTTGTTGCTCTTTCTGTTTTTCAAGATCGCTCACAAATTGTCTCGGAAGTTTCACAATAACTTCCTTTGTTTCTCTCTTTTCATTCACAGTCAACACCTCCGACAAACCCGTCCCTCTTTTCAATACTTTTTTATCTTACCACTCAAAACATGCAATGAGAAGACAAAGAAGGAAAATATCTGACAATATTTTTAGATTAGTCGGTTTATGTCGAACATTAAAATGTGTGTATCCTCGGCACTCGATTTTTAAGTACACAAAGGATTTCGTATGAGATGGTTTGTAATTTTTGCGCCCATTCTTCTATGGTTATTTCTTCAGTTCCTTGTCTTCCAATTAACATAACAGGTTCACCAATCGGTACCTGTTCATTTAAGCGGACCATGCATTGATCCATGCAAACCCGCCCAATAATCGGCATTCGTTTTCCTTGAATTAATACTTCTTGTCCACCCATCCCTCTCAGCAACCCATCTGCATAACCGATTGGAAGAGTAGCAATCCATTCATCTTGATTGGCTGTGTAAGTAGCACCATAACTAACCGTTGATCCTGAAGATACTTTTTTCACATGTACGACCTCAGTTTGTAATGTCATCGCTTTCACTAAAGGAAATGGAAGTAATTCATTTACATAAGAGGATGGTGACACTCCGTACATCGAAATCCCAAATCGGACTGCATCAAATAACGCTTCGTTGTGCATAAGTGAGGCTGCACTATTTGCGGAATGAATGCACCTCGGCCTATTAGGAAAATGCTTTAAATAATGCTTAAACTGACCTAATTGGTCCTTAAAAAAATCCGCATTTTCTTCATCGGCAGTCGCAAAATGTGTATACACGCCATCAATTAAAACATCTTCTCTTTGATTAATCGTTTGAATAAGCGAAATTAATTCTGATTCCGTTGTTACACCTAACCTTCCCATGCCCGTATCAATTTTAATGTGGACATTTAACTTTTTGGGTAAGGTCGGAATATGAAAAAACCAATCTTGCTGAAACACAGTTAATGTAAGATCTTGAGCACTAGCAATTTCAGCAAAAGAAGGGGGCGATGCACCAAGCACTAGAATTGGCGAATCAATTCCACGTTCTCGCAATTGAATCGCCTCATCTGGTGTGGCAACGGCAAGCATACTTACCCCAACTTCTATTGCAGCATTTGATACTTCAAAATCACCATGGCCATAACCATTTGCTTTTACTACTGCTATCACATCAACGGAATGACCAATATGTTTCTTCAAATTAAGTATGTTCATTTTTATTGCATTCAAATCAACTTGTGCAAATGTAGGTCGAAAAAAGTTTGATGGTTGCATGGTCATTCCTCATTTAAGTTTCGTTAGTTCATGTGTTCATTTTATTTCATATCTGATGTTGTCATCGAAGAAGCTACTGTAATCATTTCTTCACGTGTCATTGAATCAGATGCCAAGAAGAACTGCACACCATTTTGTTCCCAACTGATAGATTGATCCGTAATTGCGCCAATCGCAAAACCTAAATCAGCAGGATCACCAGCTGCAAACACAGGAACTAAATCCACAGATTTTTTTGTAATTGGAGATTGAATAAGCGTAAATTCTTTGTTTCCGCCATACGATAATATGACACGTTCTAGCTTCTCATTTTTAATTACTTTTTCTTCAAGCTTATCTACACCTTCCCATGGAAGAGAAGGATAGTGCGTTTGAAATACCGGCAATTCAACATCGGTACTCGCTGTTTCATTTTCAGTAGATTCTTCAGAAGGCATATCAGCTTTATAATCAGCTGCACTTCTTGAAGTCCCTAAAGTAATTTTATCAAATGTAATCTTAATTTGTTCTTCTTTTTGATCATTTAAAATCGAAACTTTCGTTGGGAGCAATGTTTTCTTGCTAATATAAATTTTTTGAGTAGGCAACATTTTTTGATGACTATTTCTTGTTTTGGTTTCAAAGACATATGAATTTTTGTTTTCGGTCATTACAGAATTCTTATCCGACTTAATGTCTTTTGCAAGTGACCCAATTAGATAAGCTTGGCTATTTTTTTCAGGCCAATCACTCTGGAATTTATATGTCTTTCCAAGTGTAGGTGTAATGACAAATACACCTTCTTTATTTCGTACAATTGTCTGTGATACATCTTCACCCGTTTGACTCACTTTTACACGATAAAAATCAGGCTTTGTATGCCAAACACTTACCTCATAAAGACGAGGTTCTGATCCCGTACTGATTTTCATCTTCGCATCCAATTCATACCCTTTTGTTTCAACCCATTTACTACTTAATTTCTTTAATACATCCTCTTTTGACTCAGCACCACAAGCAGTTAATAAAAGCACCAACAATAAAACTAGTCCTGCAAATAAACGGCTACGCAATAGGTCCACCCTTTCTCTTTTCATCCGTTAAGACATCTTATGAAAGATGGACAGGGATTATTCTACCAATATTACTTGAGCCGCAGCGAATTGTTTTGTATGTGTGATGCTCACATACCCTTTGACCTCTTTCCCCCTAAAATACAACACTGGTTTCCCGACCTGATTCGGGTATACCTCAATATCTTGAAAACTACAATGACTTCCAATACCTGTCCCCAGTGCTTTTGCAAATGCTTCTTTCGCGGCAAAACGTCCAGCTAAAAATTCAAGTTGTCTCCAATTATTTAGCGTCATAAACTTTTCCATTTCACGGACAGTTAGAATACGTTCTTTAAATTTTGCCGTACGTTCATTTATTTTAGAGATTCGTTCTATTTCTGTTACATCTAGGCCTATCCCTTTAATCATTAAAGATTTCTCCTTTCAACAAACTATAGTTTCGCGTTATAATACAGGCATACAAATTTGAGGTGAACTTATGTTTAGTCGTACAGAGAATTTTTCACAATACATTAAATCTTATCCCATTGTTTTCACTATTATTGTGGCAAATATTATTATTCACTTACTATCTCTAGTTCCATTTCTCGGCAATCTTTTGTTTAGTTGGGGTGCAGGAGCTAATTACTTAATATCTGATGGGCAATGGTGGCGTTTTATTACCCCGATGTTTTTACATGCAGGGCTATTGCATTTACTCTTTAATATGTTCTCCTTATATTTATTTGGACCTGAACTTGAAAAGCTTGCTGGAAAAGTACGCTTTTTAACCATTTATTTTATGGCTGGTTTATTTGGGACTGTCGCAACCTTCCTATTACAAGATGCATATTACGTACATGTTGGCGCAAGTGGAGCCATTTATGGACTTCTTGGAGCTTTTGGTGCACTTGTATATTACGCGAGAAATACGTTACCTCAACTCCGACAAATAATAGTTCCAATTATTGTTATTAGTGTTGTAATGACCTTCTTAACACCAAATATTAATATTACTGCTCATTTAAGTGGGTTAACTGTTGGATTTTTAATTGGACTTAGTTACTTTCACCCAAAGCGTATCATTAGTTGGAAAAATAGAAAAAGATAGGACAGCCTTTATTGTGGCTGTCCTCAGACTCTAAACAAACAATAAAATGACTGAATATAACTGTATACGGTTGAAAATGAGCGTATACAAGATCCTGTTGATTTCCTTTGCGGCAGACGCGTTTCGCGGGCACGGCTGCAGTCTCCTCGTCACTAGACAAACTGTTGCTCCTGCATCGCTTCGCTAGCTTCGTCGCAAATGAATTGTGCATACTTACATTCGCACAATTCGTTGACTGCGGGGTTCTGTTACCGCTGAAAATAGATTAGTCGAATGGCCAATACCTTTGCGACGAGTAACCGCAGGAGCACATGTTTTCGCCGCCTCCAATCCAATCAATAGATTATTCTTGTGTAAGCTTATCTCTTCATGATATTTCAGTAGTAAGATGGTCGGATATTTCTGAAGACTCCTGCGGAAAAACGAGACAAGCTTGACCCCACAGGCTTAGCTGTCATAGACAGATGAGCCGAGGAGGCTAGCGGTTCGTCCGCGGAAAGCGAAAGAAATAGCCGACCATCATCTTTTTCAAAAGAGTGCAAAAGATATAAATAAGAATCTTTATCCTTTTATATTGATTATTATTCTTTTGTCTACAAGCAGAGGACAGCCTTTATTGTGGCTGTCCTTTTTTGTACTGTAAATAACTAGATGGTTTGTACCAAGTCATAATTTCTTGTACATCTTCTACATGTAAATGTTTTACTTTTGCTGTTGCTCCGAGCATTCCTGATTTAATGGTCG
>JBFGKX010000049.1:0-12891 GCA_041576455.1 Paenisporosarcina sp.
AAACTATCTCCAAATAAAACCATCTTCTTCAAGTAATTGATCGGCTGCTTTTGGCCCCATCGAACCTGAAACATATTCATGAAGTGGCAACGTATTCTCTTCAAATGCTTCTAGAATTGGTTGAACCAATTTCCAAGAAAGCTCTACTTCTTTCCAGTGCGCAAAGAACGTAGAATCTCCTTGTAAAGCATCCTCGATTAATAGTTCGTATGCTTCTGGCATTTCTTTTGAATCTGCTGAAAACTCAACGGTTATCGGGTCGACTTTTCCGTTATTGTTTAAATTACTGCTATTTAGTTGCATAGAAATCCCTTCATCTCCACCAATATTAATGATTAGTAAATTGGGTTCTGCATGTTGATGCACACGAGAATACAGATTTTTCAAAGGGTTTTTAAATTCTATGACAATTTTTGTGGACTTTTCAGTTAATCTCTTTCCAGTACGAATATAGAGTGGCACTCCATACCAGTTTGGGTTATCAATCCATAAACGTGTAGCAACGAAAGTATCATTAGTCGAATCCGCACTTACACCAGGTTCATCCTTGTAACCAACAACTTGATTACCCAAGACTTCTCCTGGCCCATATTGGCCACGGACAACTGACTTCCCAACGTCTTCCTTCTTCAATGGACGAATGGCACCCATGACATATTTTTTCTCTGTACGAATGTCATTTGCACTAATCGTTCTCGGCAAATTCATTGTTGTCATCATTAACATTTGCAACATGTGATTCTGAAACATATCCCGAATTGCTCCGGCTTTGTCATAATAAGCTGCACGGCTTTCAACACCCACTGTTTCACTTGCAGTTATTTGGATATTGGCAATGTGCTGGCTATTCCATAGGGCATAAATGACCGGATTTAAAATGACAATGGTCGCTAAGTTTTGAACCATTGACTTTCCTAAATAATGATCAATCCGATAAATTTCGTCTTCTTTAAATGCTTTGCTTAATTGATCATTTAAGTACTGAGCAGATGGAACATCATGACCAAATGGTTTTTCGATTATTAATCGCTTCCACCCATTCGTCGAGCCCAATCCACTCGAATTAATATTTAGAGCAACTGTTCCAAAAAATTCAGGTGCTACTGATAAGTAGAACATACGATTTTCTGGAATGTTTAACTCTTGTTCGCGTTGCTGAACAACCTCTAGCAATTTCTTATAGTCTTCTGCCTTTGTGACGTCCAATTGCGAATATCGAATCACTCTACAAAATTCTTTTAAGTTTTGTGGTTCTTCGATGTCGGTTCTAGAGAAACTTTGAATTGATTCTTCCACGTATTGTTGAAATTGGTCATCTGAAATTTCTTTTCTACCTACACAAACTATAGAAAACTCATCTGGTAATTTTTGATCGATAAATAACTGAAAAAGAGCTGGAAATATTTTTCTTTTTGCTAAATCCCCCGTAGCTCCAAATAAAACAAATGACATTGAATTCATTATTATTTCACACCCTTTTCCTAAATGAGTGATACCGACGTTAAGTGAAATTCACTTCATAAGAAATTGTTCATCACTACTTCTAGAGTTGGGTAATCCTCGTTTTGTATCAAACTACATTAAAGGCTTACAACCCGATACAATTTTAAGACTACATGCTCATTTTAGATATTTTCCATTCTTTTGCCTAGTCATAACTGACTCATGCACCTTCATTTAACCTATAAACTTTTTACGATAGACGATACACTCTTGTCTCAAAAGGTTTTAAAGTTAGATTCTCTATAGGCTCATGATGAGAAACGATGTAATTGTTTAGGTATAACTCACTATGTTTCACGGTTGGAAGACCTGAAACATCTACATGATTCGAAGATAAATTTGAAATAACGATCACTTGTTCACGTTCTAAGGTCCGTGTGTATGCATACACTTCCGGATGATCCGCAAGGAGTAAATCATATGTTCCATACGTAAAGATTTCTTGAGATTTTTTCAAGTGAATCATTTTTTTATAAAAAGCATAGATGGATTCGTCGTTTTTCAACTGGCTTTCCACATTAATATCTACATAGTTTGGATTCACGCCGATCCACGGCACTTGTGATGAGAACCCAGCGTTTTGTTCTGCAGACCATTGCATAGGTGTACGTGCATTATCGCGACTAGAAGACCAAATAATATCCATAATGTCTTCGTGTGAAACCCCTTCATTGCGTTTAGCACGATACATATTTTTCGCTGCTACGTCATTGTAATCTTCAATCGATGGGAATTGAACATTGGTCATTCCAATTTCTTGGCCCTGATAAATAAACGGTGTGCCTTGCATGAAGAAATACATCGCAGCCAGCGCAGTTGCACTTTCAAACCAGTATTCTTGATCATTTCCCCAAGTAGACACGACACGTGCTTTGTCGTGATTTTCGATGAACAAAGCATTCCAGCCTTTGTTTTCAAGCCCTTTTTGCCAACGAGTTAATACTTCTTTTAAACCGACAATATCTAATGATTTCTTCTTTTCTGCATCCCATAAACTGAGGTGTTCAAATTGAAATACCATGTTGAATTTGCCTTTTTCTTCATCAACCCAAAGGTCAATATCGTCAATACTAACCCCATTTGCTTCGCCGACAGTCATAATGTCATATTTCGCAAATGTTTCTTCTTTTAATTCTTCTAAATACGGCTGTATGCCATCAACATTCATGTATTTATCCCACGCTTGTACATAAGCTTGTCCATCTTGACTTGGCATGTCTGAGAACGTTTGATCTTTTTTAATATGACTGATTGCATCTACTCGGAAACCATCAATGCCTTGATCCAACCACCAATTAATCATGTCATAAAGCGTTTTGCGTACTTCTTTATTTTCCCAATTTAAATCTGGTTGCTTTCGCGAAAAAATGTGGAGATAGTACTGACCCGTCACCTCATCATATTCCCATGCAGGTTCATTGAAAATACTTTCCCAGTTGTTTGGTTCTTTTCCATTCTTCCCATCTCGCCAAACATACCAATCCCGTTTTGGATCGTTTTTTGAAGAACGAGATTCAATAAACCATTGATGCTCATCACTTGTATGGTTAATGACTAAATCAATGATTAACTTCATGCCTCTAGCATGCACTTCTTGCAGTAGTTGTGTGAAGTCAGCCATCGTACCAAACTCATCCATGATGTCTTGATAATCGCTTATGTCATAACCATTATCATCATTCGGCGATTTATACATTGGACAAATCCAAATGACATCAATCCCCAACTCTTTTAAGTAATCTAATTTAGAAATGACTCCTTGTAAATCGCCAATGCCGTCTCCATTTGAATCCATAAAACTACGAGGATACACTTGATAGACGATTGCTTCTTTCCACCAGTTTCTTTTCATGGTCATCCCTCTTTCTTATGTATAAGTGCATTTACATCGCTTAACGTTCATTTCTTTGGCAAGATTTCCGTTCAATTAATTGTGTGGGAATGATTAAATGTTTATTTGGCGTCTCCGGATGGTGGATTTTTTCAAGTAAGCAATTGGTCGCTTCGAATCCAAGTTGAACAATTGAAATATCCACTGAAGACAAAGGGGGTTTAAGATGTTGTGATAACGAATGATTATTGAAACTAATGATTGAAATATCCCTTGGAACTTGAAAGCCCAAATCCTCTAAATAACTAATCATTTCATAGGCGATTAAATCGTCGTGCGCGACAATTGCTGTTGGTGGCTCGTCACATGCCATCAGCATTTGAATAGCCTTTTTCCCTTGCTTCTGCATTAACTGGTTATGAATGTAATAGTCCTGATTAAAAGAAATGGCTGCTTCAGTTAAAGCAGCCTTATACCCATTTAATCGATCATTTGAGACAACAAAGTGTAAATCTCCGCCAACAAACGCAATGTGTTTATGGCCAAGGGTGATTAAATGTTTCACCACTTGTTTAGAAATGTCCAGATTATCATTGTCGACATAGGTGATTTCATTTTCATATGTCGAAGGTCTTCCAACAATGGTAAAGGGAAAACCGGTCTCTTTTAAATAGAGCATGACTTTGTCATTCACTTTCGAATACAACAAAATAATGCCATCTACCTGTCGTCCTTGCGTCATAGAAACCACTTCATCGAAAATTTCTTCACTTGTCGTTCCTGTTGATAAATAAATCCCATATTTACTCGCATGGGCACTCGTACAAATACCCCGAATGACTTCTGGGAAGAACGGATTTTGAAATGCCAATGATGCAGAGTTAGACATGATCACACCAATGGTTTTAGTAGTCTTTGCTGCTAAGTTTCGTGCTTGAAAATTAGGATGATAATCTAAGCGTTCCATGACTTCACGCACATGCATTTTGGTTTTTTCGCTAATCCGTGGATTATTCGCAATTACTCGTGAAACTGTTGATGGGGCCACATTCGCTTCTTTCGCTACATCGATTATTGTTACCACCAACATGACCTCCTAATAGGCAAACCTCGAATCTGTTACTGCGTGGTAACTATTTCACTGCACCATCTGATACACCTTTAATAATTTCACGTTGAGCAAAGAAATAGCCTACAATCACTGGAATGATTGCAATGGTTAATCCCGCTAACGCTAAATGCCATTGTTTTGTATATTCTCCGAAGAAGAAGAACATTTTTAATGGAATGGTTTCCATTCCAGTTTGGTTAATGACTAGAGAAGGCAATAAGTAATCGTTCCAAATCCAAATCATGTTTAAGATAGCTACCGTAACCGTGATTGGTTTTAAAATTGGGAAGATGACGTACCAAAATACTTGAAATTTATTTGCGCCATCAATGGTTGCTGCTTCATCCAAAGATTTTGGGATGGCATTCAACGCACCATGATATAGGAAGATGGATAAACTTGCGCCAAATCCTAGATACATGAAAATCAGTCCACCGCGGTTTAACATCTCGAATTTCCCGAAAATCGTAATTAATGGAATCATTACCGATTGGAACGGGATTAACATAGCTGCAACAAGCACATAAAAGATGACTGTGCTAATTTTACTTTTCGTACGCGAAAGCGCGTATGCTGCCATCGAAGAGAAAATGATGATGATAATTACACTGAGTACCGTAATTACGAGGGAATTGAAAAACGTTTGAACGAAATCTAAGCGATCAAATGCTTCGATATAGTTGTCCAAGTTAAAGGATTCAGGTAAACGTAATGTATCAGAGAAAATTTCTTTTTTCGTCTTGAGCGAGTTGACGATCATCAAATAAAACGGAGCGATCCAGACTAATGCTAAAAAGATCCCTAAAATTTCTAACGGGAATTTAGATTTTCCTCTCATTACATTTCCACCTCCCGTTTCTTGTTAATATATACTTGCACGAGTGCAATGATTGCGACAATGATGAAGAAAATAACCGCTTTTGCTTGTGCATACGCCATTTCATTTTGACCGAAAGCTGTTTTAAAAATTTCCATCGCAACCATTTGAGTAGAATTATATGGACCACCAGCTGTTAACGATAAGTTTTGATCATACAATTTAAATGTATTTGATAAGGTTAAAAACATGCTGACCGTAAATGCTGGGGCTACGAGTGGAAATACAACATAACGGAATCGTTGGAATGAATTCGCTCCATCTATTTCAGACGCTTCCAACAATTCTTTTGAAACGCCTTCTAAATAAGCAATGTAAATGACCATAATATAACCAGACATTTGCCAACTCATTAAAATCACAAGTCCCCAAAATCCAGTTTCTGTTGTTGATAACCATCCTTTTAAGCCTTCAATTCCAAAAATCGTGCCAATACTAGAGAATACTTTAATGAAGATAAACTGCCAAATGAACCCTAAAATCAGTCCACCAATTAGGTTTGGCATAAAAAAGATTGTGCGTAAAAACTTACTTGATTTAATTTTTGATGTCACAATTAATGCTAAAGACAGCCCAATTGCGTTAATTAGAATTACGGAAACCACTGAAAATTTCGTTGTAAACCAAAGAGATGCTAAAAAATCTTCATCTTTAAATAGCTTTATGTAATTTTCAAATCCGACAAAGCCACCCATTTGAATGCCATTCCAATTTGTAAATGAATAAAATACTCCCAACAGTAATGGGCTTATCACAACTAGAGATAATGCCAAAAGAACTGGGGCTAAAAACAACCAATAACTCAAATCCCGAGTGCGCATAGGTCTACCTCCATGTTTGTATCTTTTAATAGAAAGATGTCAATTAACAGACAAAACAAAGTAGCATAAGTTGCTACTTTGTTTGTCCTTAGTTCTATTTATTTATTATTTACGTGCGTCTTCCCAAGCTTTTTTAGCTGAATCTACAATTTCTTCCCAGCTAGCTTTATCACTCAAATATTTTTGAATGCCAACGCCTAACTCATCTTGACCCCAACCAGTAGGATATCCCATGAACACCCAACCAATTGTTTTGTCATTCTCTGCATATTTGTAAATCTCTTTTGAAATTGGGTCAGAGATTTTTGAAGAATCGAAACCTTCGTATGCAGGAATAAATTTAAAGTCATTCAATACTGCTTCTTTACCAGCATCAGATGTGTATAACCAATCCAAGAATTTCTTCGATTCAGCAATTACTTTTTCATCTGCATTGCTGTTAACGCCCCAGTACATTGGAATTCCAACTGGTACACGGTCGCCTTCAAAGCCTTCTACAGGAATTGGTAACAATCCAACATTATTGTCAGCAAAATCTTGATCAATTCCTGCAATTGAACCGTAAACCCAGTTCCCTTGTTGAATAATTGCTACTTTTTGTAGTGAGAATAACTCTTCTACTTGTTGTGAGTAGTCAAGACTAACAACTGGTTGAACTGAATAGTCATTTTGTAAATCTAACACACTCTTAAATGCATCACTATATTTAAAATCAATTGTTTTTGCATTGAACGCATTTAATACGTTTGAATCAAATTCAGGTGCGATAAACGCATTTGATAAATGCAAACCAGTTACCCAAGTTTCTTTCGCTGGCAAAGCGAATACTGCTTCAAGACCTAAATCTGCTTTTTTAGAATCAAGTGTTTTAACAGCAGCTTCTAAGCTTGCAAAGTCAACGATTGATGCTGGATCAACGCCCGCTTTTTCAAATACCGATTTGTTATAAACAAGACCATAACCTTCTTGGTTGTATGGTAAGCCTAAAACTTTTCCATCCATTGTCACACCATCTAAAGTACCAGATAAAGCAGCTTTCGCAGCAGCTGAATCGGATAGGTCAGCTAGTTTTTGTTGCCAGTCATTTACATCTTGAGGTCCACCAACATTGTAAATTGCAGGTTCGTTACCTGATGCAAATTTAGATTTAAGTGCAGCGCCGTAATCTTCACCGCCACCAACAGTTGTAATGTTAATATCAACACCATCATTTTCTTTTTCATATACTTCCGCTAACGCTTCAAATTGATCTTTGAATTCCACTTTAAATTGGAATACATCAATTGTTACATCGTCTCCACTTGCATTGTTTGATTTTTCTCCTTCATCTGAACTACATGCCGCTAGTAAACTTGATGCAACAAATAGTGAAGCTAAAAGACTTGAACGATACTTTTTGAATGTCAATGTAAATCCCCCAAAATCATATTTTATCTTGCATGTGAAAACGTTTGCACAGAATACCAAAAAGATTCATCTAGAGGATGAAAAACTTAAGTTCAGGATCTTCCTGTCATCAAATGAAAGCGTTCTCTTGAATGTAAATTCATCTTATCATAAGAGTTTTCTCCATTCAACTCTTAAATTTCATGCAATTCAATCTTATTAAGAGCTTACTTGATGCGTAATTCACTATCTTTATTAAAGAAGTGTGCTCTTTCTAAGTTAAATGAAAGTTGAATTTCGTCACCTGGTTGAATTGACACACTAGAGTCAACGCGAGCAATGAATTCTTGGTTATCAATATTTGAATAAACCATTAACTCGGCACCCGTCAATTCAGAAACTTCTACTTTTGCGTTGATTGTATGACTAGCATCCCCTGCTTCATTTGAAATGTGCTCTGGACGAATTCCTAGAATTAATTCTTTGCCTTCATACCCTTGTTCTTTTAAACTCGTTTGGTGCTTTGTTGGAATCGGGATTACTTGTTCTCCAATTACGAACGTGTCATTTACTAGTTTTCCTTTAAAGAAATTCATCGATGGAGAACCAATAAAACCACCAACAAAGACATTTGCAGGTTGATCATACACTTCTTTTGGCGTACCAATTTGTTGAACATGTCCATCTTTCATAATGACAATTCGTGAAGCCATTGTCATTGCTTCCGTTTGGTCATGCGTCACATAAATCGTTGTCGTTTTCAGACGTTGATGTAATTTCGCAATCTCGGCACGCATTTGCACACGTAACTTAGAGTCAAGGTTGGATAACGGTTCATCCATTAAAAATAGTTTTGCATCTCGAACAATCGCACGCCCAAGAGCTACACGTTGACGTTGACCGCCTGAAAGCGCTTTAGGTTTACGGTTTAAATAAGGTTCTAAACCTAGAATATCTGCTGCATTTTTTACACGTTCAGCAATTTCTGCTTTCGGGAACTTACGTAATTTTAAACCAAATGCCATATTTTCATAAACCGTCATATGAGGGTACAATGCATAGTTTTGGAATACCATCGCAATATCACGTTCTTTAGGTGCTACATCATTCATTCGTTTGTCGTCAATGTAAAAATCACCAGACGAAATATCTTCAAGTCCAGCAATCATTCGTAATGTTGTAGATTTTCCACAACCAGAAGGTCCAACAAAGACAATAAACTCTTCATCGTTTACGTCTAAATTAAAGTTAGTGACCGCTGTGACGTTATTATCATAGACTTTTGAAATGTTTTTTAACTGAAGCTTTGCCATTTAATCCACTTCCTTACTTATCAATTTAATACTTTTATTTAGTCTGCAAGCACTAGCATCGCCGCACCAAGCATTCCTGCTTCATTGCCGAATTTCGCTTTCTTGACTTCTAATGGCTTCAGTAACAAAGGTTCAAGTGATTGGATTAAATAATCCCACCATTTATCTGCTGATTCAGAAACTCCTCCACCAATAACTACACAGTCCATATCCAGTATCGCTTGGATTGAACTAATGACAATCGCTAAATCCATCGTAAATTTCTTTGTTAGCTCAAGTGCCTTTGGATGGCCGTCATTGGCTAATTGAAATAATTGAACCGGTGAAATTAGTTGATGGTTCTCATCAACAATATCCATATCAACAATTGCTCGTCTTAAGGCTGTTCCAGAAACATATTGTTCAGCGCAACCAGGTCTTCCACAACTACAAATATGACCGCCAGGATATAAGATTAAATGACCAACCTCTCCTGCACCACCATGTTTGCCGTTCATGATTTGATTGTCAAATACGAAGCCGCCTCCGAGTCCTGTACCAATTGTTAAACAGACAGAACGTCTGTAACCTTTCGCAGAACCTAGTCTTGCTTCTGCAAGGCCCGCACAATTGGCATCATTATTTACCTCTACACGAAGTCCAGTTGCTTTTTCTAATTGTTCTTTTACTTTCGTTCCTGTCCAACCAGGTAATGTTTCTGTCGCGAAATTAACAACACCCGATTCAGCGTCTACGAAACCTGCCGTTCCAACACCGATTGCTTCTATATCAGCATTTTCGTTAATAATCCGCAGAACTTCTTGCTCTAAAAAAGGATACAAAGGGATTTGAGTAGGTACCACTTCATCCACAAAAACTTGTCCATGTTCATCGACAATGCCCATGCGGATTTTCGTTCCACCTATGTCCACACCTAGGACTTTCATGAATACATGACCTCCAAATTGCTACAATTTATTTAAATGATGAGTTTATCTTTTTTATCATACATGATTTTACCCATACGTCCATCATTGATTTCCATTTATCCTTATAGATTGCTTAGATAATAGCACACTGTTTCATATGGTCGTAAGTGATTGATGTGTTGAGCGCCTACATTCGCGTAATTTTGAATAATCATTTCGCCTTTTTCCATGTACTTGTTCATTTCTTGCTCTTCGAAAGTGATTTCTTGATCGCTAAAATTGCATAGAACAAGCAAGTTCTGTTGTGCACTTCTGCGTTCGTATGCAAAAAGTTGCGGATGGTCTTTACACAATAAGTTAAAGTCGCCTGTCGTAACAACATCTATATTTTTTCGCATGTGAATTAGCTGTTGATAGTGTGAAAAGATTGAATCTTTTTGTTGCAGTGTTTCCGCTACATTGATTTCTAAGTATCTTGGATTGACTTGAATCCATGGTGTGCCTTCAGTGAACCCACCATTCTTATCATTAGACCATTGCATCGGAGTGCGCGCATTATCGCGACCCTTTTCATAAATCGATTGCATGATTGTAGTAGGGTCTATACCTTGGTCAGTTTTATCCTTGTACATATTCAATGTTTCTAAATCTTTATATTCATCAATCGAATCGAACTTGACGTTGGTCATTCCAATTTCTTCTCCTTGGTAAATATATGGAGTGCCTTGCATGAGATGTAAGCAAGTTGCTAACATTTTTGCAGACTCCACCCTATATTTGCCGTCATTTCCAAAGCGTGAAACGATGCGCGGCTGATCGTGATTATTCCAATATAAGCTGTTCCAACCTGTTCCATGAAGACTCGTTTGCCATTTTTCAAAGTTCTCTTTTAACTCAACTAATTGCAATGGTTTTACATCCCATTTTTCATAAGGTCCCCTGTCTAGATCCATATGTTCAAACGTGAAGATCATATTGACTTCTTTATTTGTTGGGGTCGTGTAATCAATGGCCTCTTTTGGAGATGCACCCGGCATCTCACCAACGGTCAATACGTCATATTGAGCCAGTACTTCCTTATTCATCTCATGTAAGAATTCGTGAATTCTTGGCCCATTCATAAAGAACGGACTTCCATCGCCATAAGCTTGCCCTTCATTTTGTTCTCCATTTGGCAGCCCAGGCATCTTGGAGATAAAATTAATGACATCCATCCGAAACCCACCTATGCCTTTATCGAGCCAAAATCTCATCATGTCATAAACTGCATGTCGTAATTCTTCATTTTCCCAATTTAAATCGGGTTGCTTCTTTGAAAACAAGTGCAGGTAATAATCTTGTGTTTCTTCATTCCAGCGCCAAGCCGATCCACCAAAAATAGACCCCCAATTATTTGGGGGCTGTCCATTCTTACCAGGTGCCCACATATAATAATCTCGATATGGATTATCCACACTCGACTTTGACTCGATAAACCATGCATGTTCATCGGAAGTATGATTGACAACTAAATCCATGATGATTTTAAGTCCGCGTTCGTTCGCTTGTAAAAGCAATTCGTCAAAGTCTTCCATTGTTCCAAATTCGTTCATAATCTCTTGGTAATGCCGAATATCATATCCATTATCATCATTTGGAGAATCATAAACTGGACTTAACCAAATAACATCAATGCCTAATTCTTTCAGATAATCTAATTTCTGAATAATCCCTTGAAGGTCTCCAATTCCATCTCCATTTGAATCATAAAAACTTCTTGGATAAATTTGATACACAACACTCTTTTTCCACCATTCAATCGTAGATTCTATATGACTCATTTGTTCATGACCCCCTATCATTTTTCACTATTGTATCAGTAAATTTAATTTGAACCGTAAACTTCACTGACTTTAATTGATGATTCTTCTTCATGCCACCACCTCACAGATGACAGATAAAAATGAATTAAGTGATTTTCAAAGTAAACTCTTTTCTTATACAATTAAATGAGTGAAATATAGGGGGCCATACTATGAGTGAATTTGATCGCGTGCAAGAAACTAGTTCTTTTCAATCCGTAGCCACACTCAAGCAACAATTAAAGATTCTTGGCATTGGGGCTGGAGATGCCGTCATGATTCATTCTTCGATTAAATCAATGGGGTGGATAGCTGGCGGAGCAAAAGCCGTTATTGATGCATTGATCGAAACGATTACTCCAGAAGGAACAATTATTATGGCAGCGCAGTCAGCAGAAAATTCGGAGCCTTCTTATTGGATGATGCCACCCGTTCCCCAAGACTGGCATGCCCCAATTCGAGAACATACACCAGCATATGATCCACACCTGACACCTTTACGCGGGATGGGGAAAATCGCAGAATGTTTTCATCGTCATCCCAAAACCATTCGCAGCTACCACCCCGTTCACAGCTTTATGGCCTGGGGCAAGCATGCGGAAGACTGGATGATGGAACACCCTTTAGAAGATTCTTTTGGAATGACTTCGCCACTTGGGAAATTTGTAAACGAAGATGTGAAAATCCTTTTAATTGGCGTTGGGTATGATTCCTGTACAGCTTTGCATTTATCGGAAAATTTGCTTGAAACGAAGACCTATACAAACCAAGGCGCAGCGATGCTAGTGGACGGAGAACGTCAATGGATTGAATACCAATCATTAGATGTGGATTCGGACCGCTTTCCCGAACTTGGCGAGGCGTTTGAAAAAACATATCCGAACGTAGTTCATGTCGGTAAATTAGGTCAAGCGGATTGCCGTATCGTTAATATGAAGCCTCTCGTTGATTTTGGCGTACAGTGGTTGACGGAGAACCCGGTGGAAGAAGAGGAATAGTGAATTGATTAATAAATGAAGACGGGGGTTCATATGGAAAATAACTTTACGTTACCAGAACATCTTTATTTTTTAGAAACACAATTACATCAACCTGAAATACGTAGCTCCATCGAAAAATTAGATTTATTACTTGCGGATGATTTTATTGAATTTACCAGCTCAGGCAGAAAAATAAACAAGCAAGATTGTCTGAACGGTCTTTCAAATTCTAAGATGATTGCAAGCCATTTCGACTACAAAAAACTCACGGACGAGACCATTCTCATCACCTATGAATTAACCAATGAAACAAGAAAAAC
>JBFGKX010000050.1:0-12883 GCA_041576455.1 Paenisporosarcina sp.
TAAACTTGAAGTAAATAGCGCTATCTAAAGTCTAGTGAATAGGCTTTAGCCTTAAATAAGAAAATACTGTACTCTGGTGTAATTAACTTAACAGCAAAAATATTTTCGAAATACGCATATATAAGCTATTTTGTGAACTCAAAGAAAACCAATAAATAATAAATGACCTTTTTTTTGAATATTTATTCATTTATACAGTTCAAAATGATCTTTATATTATTTGGTGATTTTGGATTAAACTTGATAGATAAAAAAAGCAGAATTAGCAAGCCCTTAAAAGTATAGAATGTCTAGGAAATTAATGTTACTAATGTAAAGCAGTTCACCTGTAAAGATGTGTGAACTGTTTTTTTTTATGAATAAAGAAATAAGTAGAACCTGTTTTAAATAAAGAATATTTAGTAATACTTTAATTCTTTTTTCGATTTAAAAAGGAATCAATAAACTCTATAATTTTTGTTAATTTTCAGATATCTACCTTTAAAGTAGACTTGATTATTTGATCTATTAAAAGTGAATTTTTCTAATATTATAGAAAGTAGTGAAATATTGATATTTAATCAAGTAAATGTAAATATTTGAAGGCACTGAAAATAAGTCCCAACATCTATCATTCTGAATAATCTGCGTATTGAAAATATTTATATGAAATGGTAGTATTTAACTTAGTAAATTTAGAAAATATAGTCAATTTAGAAAATATAGTAAATTAGTACCATTCAGTGCATTGATAAAAGGGGGGCTTTAATCTATGGGTTCAAACATGGCTAGGTTAGGTAACAACATACTCAATAAGTTGAATTTAAGGAGCAAAATCACTGTTGGAATCTCGATGATTTTGCTCCTGACGTTTTTATCTCTAGGCTATGTAACAATAAAAAGTGCTCAGGAAGGAGTTAACGAGTCATTTGAAAATGAAGCAATCGCTATCGTTTCAAATATAAATTCATTTATTGGAACTAAGGATAAAATTGATGAAGATCCTCAAGAGATAGAGACAGCATTTTATGAACTAATAAATAAAAGTGAAGACATAGCGAAAGTCACGCTATATAGTCCAGTAGCTGAAAAATACCTAAGAATGGCAACTACAGATCCAAATAAGAAAGGAATGGAGGCTGATCCCTATGATTTAGAACCACTAACTACCGAGCAACCGGTTTTTATCGAAAAACCGGATAAGGGTCAAGTTGAAGTGCTTGCGCCAATATATGTTCAAGGACAGGATAAACCCTACGCAACAATAGGTGTTTACTTTGATACAGAAAAGAGAGAAGCATTAAAAAGCCAGACATTTACTCAGGTAGCCTTATCGATGTTAGGGTGTCTAATATTTATTATTGTGTTAATTTACTTTTTGATAAATCGACTTATGTTCAACCGTATTAAAAACTTATACAATGCTCTTCAATCTATTTTTGAAGGCAACTATTCGCACCGAGTTAAAAGTACTTCAAATGATGAGATTGGACAATTGATTAGAGAGTTTAATATCATGGCAGAAATGCTCGAAACCAGATATGTAAATAGTATAACCGACCAAGTAACAGGCTTATATAATCAGTTTTATTTTAACAATCAATTAGAGCAAGAAGTTAAGAGAAATAGAGATGGTGAAGAATTCAGCTTATTGTTTATTGATATCGATCACTTCAAAAAAGTGAACGATCAACTGGGACACATGGAAGGTGACCGAATATTAGGTTCTGTTGGTAAATTAATATCGGAGAATTTAAGGGAACAAGATGTACTTGCTAGATACGGGGGAGAGGAATTTGTGGTTTTACTCCCTAATTGTCCCGTAGAACAATCAGAGCACATAGCAAATCGGATTAGGTCATCGATAGCATCTTACCCATTAACGAATGGATTATTACCTGTTACCGTAAGCATTGGATCAGCTACATTTCCGATCAATGGGAGAGATACTAAGAGTTTGTTATTTAGCGCTGACACGGCCATGTACGCTGCAAAAGCACAGGGTCGCAACAAGGTAGTATCGTCTTCAAAACAGTTGGATGCTAAAGAAAAATTGCAGAGTAATGAAGAAGGTACTGTTGATAGCCTTCATGTGCGAGAAATGATCTACGCATTTGCCGCAGCAATGGACGCTAAAGACGCTTATACTCAAAAACATTCTGAAACGGTCAGTCGTTATAGTGGTGCTATTGCTGCAAGACTTGGTTTAACAGAACTGGAGATCAAGAGAGTGTCTATGGCAGGTTTATTACATGACGTGGGTAAAATAGGAGTGCCTGACCATATCCTTAACAAACCTTGCAAACTAACTGATGAAGAATTTGAAATTATAAAACAACACCCAACCCTCGGCAAAAACATACTTGAACACATTTCTTCAATAAAAGATATTTTGGATTATGTGGAATATCATCAAGAAAGGTATGATGGGAAGGGCTATCCGAAAGGCATTAGAAAAGAGCATATCCCGTTAGGTGCTCGAATAGTAGCAGTTGCAGATGCCTTCCATGCGATGACATCTTCTAGGCCTTACCGTAAAACACCACTTACAGTTGCAGATGCCATAGTAGAGTTAAAGAAGCATTCTGGAAGCCAATTTGACCCTAAAGTGGTTGCTGTGTTCCTTGAAATGTTAGTGGAATGGAAAGACCAAGGCAGTAATAATCTAGAAGCAATTATAACGAACTAAGAGCGTCATCAGTCGGTATAGATAAATTCCTATTTAGTTTTCAATAACAAATAGAAACAAAACTTTTCCATAAATAAGGGAAGGTTTTGTTTTTATTTTAGTTAAAATGGTTACATTCAGTAACTTTTATAGTCTATCTATGTCAGTATAATTTATTCCAATCAAATAAATCGGTATTGTAGTCCAAAATATTATATTAAGAGTTAAGCGATAAAGGGATGAGTCCTATAGTAAGCTAGAGTTCATCTTTTTTATCCCGATGATAACGGTAATTTGATCATTATCCATATTATGGTTCATTAATGCAATTAATTCTTTGATGTTTTATAGTACTAGAAGTCTAAATTATCTATTAAAACATCACCAAAAGACTCTTGCGGCCCATCCGCAACAAATACCTCTCCAAAAAATCTACGGGTTTAACCCGTAATTATATTCTTTAGTAGGAATATTTAGCATCTATTTAGTAATTTTTGTTGCATTAAATATTAGATAGCGGTAGTAACAGAAGAGTTGGTTTCTAATTCGCGTTAGAATTTGATAGTAACAAACCATATTATAATTGATGTCTCTATCTCTGGTATCATCAACCCAAAACCTTAACCCTCGTAAAAGTTGAGTTAAGGTTTTGGGTTTTGTATGTTGTTGGGAAATCGTGAACTTACTTCTCTCTTTTTTAACAGCTCTAAATAGTTTATAATTATCCATAATAGTAAGTATTTTAATATATAAATAATTATAATAGGATATGATATGGTTATAATGAAGATAGAAAAGGTGTGTTCCTAGGTGGCGCCTTGCTTTTTTGCGAATATAGGGGATGAGGAGGGGTATCATGAGCAATATACAGAAAAAGACAGACGTTATCCTAATTGGTGCTGGAGTCATGAGCGCGACTTTGGGATCATTACTGAAAGTGTTAGCCCCTGAATGGGAAATCAAAGTGTTTGAGAAACTTGCAAACGCAGGGGAAGAAAGCTCTAATGAATGGAATAATGCGGGTACGGGCCATGCTGCACTGTGCGAGCTTAACTATACCACTGAAAAATCTGATGGTTCTATAGATATTAATAAAGCGATAAAAATAAATGAACAGTTTCAGCTATCAAGACAGTTTTGGTCATTTCTTGTAAAAAGCAATCTGATTCGCAATCCGCAGGAATTTATCATGCCAATCCCTCATATGAGTTTAGTACAAGGGGAAAAAAATGTAACTTTTTTGAAAAAACGTTTTGAAGCGCTTTCAAATAATCCACTGTTTCAAGGGATGGAATTTTCCGATGACCCAGAAAAACTAAAAGAATGGATTCCGCTGATTATGGAAGGTCGTACATCAACCGAACCAATCGCGGCAACAAAAATTGATTCAGGAACCGATGTCAATTTTGGTGCGTTAACTCAGATGATGTTTGAACACTTAAAGAATGAAAATGTAGAATTAAATTATAATCATAGCGTCAAGGATTTGAAACGTACAAGCGAAGGCTTGTGGGAAGTAAAAGTACATGATATTGAAAACGATAAGATTGAATACCATACTGCAAAATTTGTCTTTATTGGGGGTGGGGGCGGAAGTCTGCCTTTACTTCAAAAAACGGGGATTCCAGAATCGAAAAATATTGGAGGATTCCCGGTAAGTGGACTATTTTTGGTGTGTAATAAACCGGAAATTGTAGAGAAACATCATGCAAAGGTTTACGGTAAAGCTAAGGTGGGGGCACCCCCAATGTCAGTTCCACATCTGGATACACGATTTATTGATAATAAAAAATCGTTACTGTTTGGACCATTTGCTGGTTTCTCACCAAAGTTCCTGAAAACCGGTTCAAATCTTGATTTGATTGGTTCCGTAAAACCGAATAATGTCTTCACGATGCTGGCTGCAGGGGCAAAAGAAATGTCATTGACAAAATACCTGATCCAGCAAGTTCTGTTATCGAATGAAAAACGTATCGACGAATTACGAGAGTTTATTCCAACCGCTAAACTAGAGGATTGGGATGTCGTGGTTGCAGGTCAACGTGTGCAGGTAATTAAAGATACAGAGGCCGGTGGGAAAGGTACACTTCAATTTGGTACGGAAATTGTGAGTTCTGCGGATGGCTCAATCGCTGCATTACTTGGTGCTTCTCCAGGAGCTTCTACTGCTGTTGATGCCATGTTAGAGATTTTTGATAAATGCTTCCCGCAATATAAGGATGAGTGGGAACCGAAAATAAAAGAAATGATTCCCTCATATGGTGTGTCCTTATCGGAAAACCCGGAGCTTTTTGATGAACTTCTCAATTCAACAGCGCAGACACTTGGTTTAATCGAAAAAGAGCTAATCTCTAAATAATATTTTGGATATGGAGAAAAAGTGTCGTTTTCCTTCTCAATTTATGGATACTTGTTTTCTATAATCATCAGATTGAACTGGCTTTCTTAAACTAGAGATACAATGAAAAGTTTACCAAAAGAGTTAAGGGAATCATAAAATAGTATTTAAAAGAGCCTTTAATCTGTTTTCAGATTAAAGGCTCTTTTCTTGCTTAGAATTATTGAGGCGGTTACTAAATGAAAAGATTATTTTTCTAGCGATGTTTAATTTTTAAGCGTTATTCCCATTTTGACTTATTTTACCTTCTCTTCAAACCGTAATTTAGTTAGGTATTTATAAAAATAAGTGGATTCAGGAACATTTATAACCATCATTTTACTGTTTAAATGAGAAATACTACGTAATAACAAGTGGTATATAGCCTCTTTTTCTTCCAATTCCTCTCGGACAACACATTGATAAATAATAAATGAGAGAATTTAATTCTTTATTTATTGGATGGCTAAAGGACTGAAAAAAACCTATTCAATTTCATGTCTTCAATCTTATTTAGCCACGTCTTCAGAGAAGAATTATTCGGTCAGGGTCGCAAGAACAGATAAGGAAACATTAGATAGTTGGGTTTTTAGCAATTGATAGCAAAAAAGGTCAATATGTTGTAAGCAAAGTAAGAGACCATATTTGATTTCTCATAAGCACAAAGCACGTCAATGGGTTAAGTTGATGTGCTTATGCATTATAATTCACTCTTCATATTCAATGGTTCTTTTATCTCATTTGATTCTCATAATAAAACTCAAATGTCTTCCGCATTGTTTGTCTTGACGATAAGAGAAACCATCCGGATTGAGATAAGTACAGGTACGATCAATTGTAATTTGATCAGCCGGGATACCTGCCAGTTCACATTGCCTTTTCACGGTTTGCTGATTATCAATGTGATATTTGGTGGTTTGTTCATTGTAATCAATAAACTCATCTGCATACCCGAGGTTTTTAAACTTCACAAACACATCATGGTCCACTTCGAATTTTTCCTGACTAAGAGCCATGCCGATTTGTATATGTAGATCACGCGGATTACAATGTTCGGCTTGACTCAAATAGTTAAAAACATTTAATGAGATTTCTTTGACGGTACCTTGCCAGCCTGAATGAATCACGCCAATGAGTCCAGTCACTTCATTGTAAAAAATCACAGGGACACAATCGGCAGCAAAGCTACACAGCAACAAATTAGGCTCATATGTATAAAGGGCATCTGTATCTGCAATCGCGGTATCCATTCGATTAGCACCAAGTCCTTTATCGTCAATTGAGATTCGACGGAAATTTGCGCTATGTGTTTGATTGGCACAAACAAAATCCTCCAATTTACAATGCAAAAAAGAAGCTAACTTTTGACGGTTTTCTACTACATACGCAGAATTATTACAGGCATGTAAAGCCATATTGTTGTCTTCTAGTTCGGCACTATCTTTAAGGGTCATGCCAGCTTTAAATTTCTCATGATTTAAGTAAATTTTTGTTTTCATATCATCACCTTATATAAATATATCGGAGTGGTTAGGTGATGTATAGAAATGTAGCCAAGTGTTTTTCTAAAGAGGCTTTAATCATTTATAGGAGTAAAATAGTAAAGCTTTATTAAATTACTGACTAAAACACTAAATTTCAATCAATTATGAATTAGTGTTTAGTTTGAAAATCCTATACTAGGAAGGAATCTTGAAAATAGAGTATATTAAAACAAATAGAGGAAGTGTGAAGACAAGGAGGAGGGAATGGCTATGGAAATCGGAGTGAGTACGTTTGTAGAAACTACGCCCGATGTGCAAACAGGTAAAGTAATTAGTCATGCACAACGATTGCGTGAGGTAGTAGAGGAAATTGTATTAGCTGATCAAGTAGGATTGGACGTATTTGGAGTAGGAGAACATCATCGAGAAGATTTTGCAGCGTCCTCACCGGCTGTTGTGTTGGCTGCAGCTGCTTCCCGAACAAAACGTATTCGATTGACCAGTGCAGTTACAGTACTTTCTTCTGCAGATCCAGTTCGGGTATTCCAAGATTTTGCGACACTTGATGGCATTTCAAATGGACGAGCAGAAATCATGGCAGGGCGTGGTTCATTTATTGAATCCTTTCCCTTATTTGGATATGACTTAAAAGACTACAATGAACTATTTGATGAGAAGCTAGATTTATTATTGAAATTACAAAAAAATGAAGTCATGTCTTGGTCTGGAAAGCATCGTCCGGAAATTAAAAAAACTGCTGTGTATCCACGTCCGGTACAAGATCCGTTACCTGTATGGATTGGAAGCGGGGGTAACCGTGAATCGGTTGTTCGCGCAGGTCTGTTAGGACTTCCACTAGTTCTAGCCATTATAGGTGGTAGCCCAATGCAATTTGCTCCTCTTGTGCAACTTTATAAACGAGTAGCCGCTGGAGCCGGTCATGACATATCTAAACTACCGATTGCTTCCCATTCCCATGGATTCGTAGCAGAGAATACCGAGAAGGCAGCAGACCTGTTTTTCCCTCCAACTCAACAAGTCATGAACGTACTTGGAAGGGAGCGTGGTTGGGGACATTATGATCGGTCAATTTTTGATGCAGCCCGAAGCTTCGAAGGGGCGATGTATGTTGGAAATCCTGAAACAGTTGCCCAAAAAATTGTTCATCTTCGAAAGACCGTAGGGATAAACCGGTTTATGCTGCACGTTTCTGTCGGAACCATGCGCCATGAGGATGTAATGAGAGCAATTGAGCTGTTAGGGAAAGAAGTGGCACCTCGTGTTCGTGACGAAATCGCCCAATGGGAAGCTACCCAGTAAACCCGGTAAAGAATCAACTGTCAATGTCAAACTAATAAATGTAAAAAAAGCAGAGAGGATATCTTCTCTGCTTTTTTAGCAAGATTCGTCATGTATAAAAAGGAAAAAGAGAGCCGAGTGGAATTGCAGTAGAGGTTCATTATCAATTTCCTTCTCAGTGGATAATAGAACATTAATAAAGGCACTACATAATCGAATAATGAAATTTGGAAAAAGGTAAGGGGCATAAATTTAATTGAGCACTATTTTAGATCAATTAAAATAAAACACTGGTCATCTTTTTTTAAGAACGAATCTTTTTCCTCTGTAAGTGATTGTAAAATCTTTTCTTTAAAAGCTATTAAAGAAAGTGCTGAGTGCTCTAATAACAAAGAACTTAGACGGTTTGCTTCAAGAGGCTCTGATACACCATCGGTATATAGGAATATCCTAGCACCTTTTTTATATGGAAGAGTTTTTGTTTTATAGTGAATACCCTCAAATGCGCCAATCGGAGGGGTGCTAGCATATAGCTCTAGTTGTTTTCCGTCAGGTTCTTGATAAATCAGAGGTGGATGACCGGCATTAATATATTCGATTGTTTGATTCGCAGTATCAATGAAAAGGTATATGGCTGTACAATAATGCCACGTACTCTCATTGCTATGGAATAAACTATGTAAATGATTATCTAACTCTTTCATGACTATATCAGCTGCAACTCCAGTTGAAATTAACCTATGGAATAAGGATTGAAGTGACATTGTAATGAGTGCTGAAGAAATGCCGTGACCCATAACATCCAATAATATAACGCCGTATTGATGTTCATTAATTTGATAGAAACCATAAATATCACCAGACAAATCACTTGATGCTTTGTAATACGAATCGATTTGAAGATGATCATTATAGATAGCTTTCGTCAGTGATGATTCTTGTATTTTTTTAGCAAGTTGTAAGTCTTTATGTGTATCTAAATAATACTTTTTATTTTGTTGACTAACTTTAAGAAGTTCCTCTTGGTTAGCCTCTAAGGTTTTAAGAGCAACCTCTAATTTTAAATTAGCTTTATCTTTCTCTTTAAAAGCATCTTCAGCCACTTTTTTGGCAATGAGTAATTGATTTTCGTACTCATTTCTTTGCCGCATAGGAACAATTATGCATGTAATTACCTGACTTTTTTGATGTTCTTGTAGGGCAGCGTTAATCAGAACAGGCATATCCTCTCCACTTTTTGAGGATAATGAGAGATACATTTCCTCAACGCGATGTTTTACTGTTATGAGTGGAAAGAAATAAAGTTGAAAAAATACACGTGCTGAGCTAGCAAGGATTGAATTAATATGTTGTCCAACAAGTTGATCTGAGTTGTATTCAAGCACCTGAAGTAATGTTTCATTTATGGATAATATTATTCCATCCTTTGAAAGGGTAAGAAATCCACAAGGTGCTTGATTTAGTTGCTCATCCATTAGATTAGCCCTCCTGCATCCCCTTTTGCAGAGGTATCTTCTAGATAGTTACGAATTAATTGTATTGTTTCCTCGGGATGGCTCATATGTGGGAAATGACCCGTCGCATCCATATATTTAAGTGTACTAAGAGGTAGATTCTGATGCATATATTCACCAACTACGAGTGGGGCAATTAAATCATCAGAGCATTGCAAAATAAGCGAAGGGACAGTCACTTTTGGCAAGTCTTCACGATTATCTGCAAAGAAACATGCCTCTGCAAAGTGATGTGCGATGATTGGATCGGTAGAACAAAAGCGATGTTCAATATCTTTAGCGATTTCTGGTCGATCCGGATTGTTTAAAGCGGTCGATGAAAAAATATTGGCCCAACCGATGTAATTTTTAGCCATCATATCGAGTAGCCCTGTTAAATCCTCTTTTTCAAAACCTCCTAAATAATTGGGAGGGTCATTCAAATAACAAGCGGATGGACCAACCATAATGATATGGGAAAAATACTCTGGTTTGCTTATTGATGCTAGCAAGCCTATCACTCCACCGACGGAATGACCAACGAAAATAGCATTGCTTAAATCTAAGGCGGAACAAACATCTAGTACATCTTGTGCATAACCAGAAAGTTTACTGTATTTATCTGGATCATACGCTTTAACATCTGAATGTCCAAGACCTACATAATCAAATAAAATGACTTGATAATCTTTTTCAAATGATTTGGAGACTAAATTCCAAACAGTTTGATCACAGCCAAAACCAGGTGCAAATATCATTGCTTGTTTCCCGTAGCCTGTAACCTTTACATTGTTTCTAGCTAAGATATTCTGGTTCATCGTAAAACTCCTTATGTAATATTTATCTATAAAATTACTATGTATTATTTATAATAACACTTCCATGCTTATTAAATGTAAATGTTTAAATTAAGAGGGGATAATAGGTTCTTGTTTCTAACGAGTACAGCCAAACTCTAAACCTAACAGTTGTCTAATGAATAACTTGGTGAATTGAAAAGCTGAAGTTTGTCAAATTTTATGAAGGGGAAGTGAAAGGAAATAGGGAATGTTTTTTGAAACTGAAATCTTAAAGAGGTAACCTGTAATCAGGTAAGAGTCCAATTTTAAATAAAAAAAGTGCAAAGATGGAAATCATCTCTACACTTTTAGGAATCACTAGTTTTCTATTCTACTATTAGTACATTCCTTTTGCGGGATCGACAGCCAAAACATCTTGTCCATCAAGTTCTACCCATAAATAATAATGATCTACTTCTGCTCCAGTAGCAGTTGTTAAATCGTTATGAGCTGCTTCTTGCAGTTGGAATGAAGTTTCGCCAGTGTTAATAGGAGATGATAGATTAAGTCCAGTATTAATAGAAATCTTTTTGTCAGACCCTTTTAAATATGCTGCTCCGGCAAGACCAGCGAACAATGTTTGTACCGAAATTGCGATTGTTAGTGATAAAAGTAACTTTTTCAATGTATTCACCTCCTTTTAGTTGAGCGTATCTTTAATTGACAAGAACGCATCTACGATCTTTGGATTAAACATTGTACCTCTGTTGCGAGTTATTTCCTCTAAGGCAGAATCAATATCCATGCCCTTTCGATACACGCGATCTGAGGTCATGGCATCAAATGCATCAACAACAGTTATTATCGCAGCTTCTATATGAATTTCCTCACCAGTAAGGTTGTTCGGGTATCCTTTCCCGTCAAACCTTTCATGATGCTGCTCAATAATGTCTCCCGCTTTTATTAAATCAACTAATTGAGTTGCAGCTAATGTTTCCTTCCCCCAAGTAGTATGTTTTTTCATGATTTCATATTCTTCGTCGGTGAGTTTATTTGGTTTATTGAGTATTTCATCTGGCACTTTTATCTTTCCGATATCATGGAGAAAAGCAGCTAAATTTAAGATGTAGAGTTCATCCTGTGATAAACCGATTACAGTTCCAACACTCATAGATAATTCTTTGATTCGATCACAATGTTCAGCGGTGTACCCATCTTTCTTCTCCACTAATACAGCTAAATCCAGCATTTCTTTAAGAGAGTTACTATAAAAGTGAAATTGAGGTTGAGAAGTAACATATATAAATTCCACTTCAGTCTCAGCGACGAAAATAGAGTGTTCTGTTACGGGACACGCATTTACCGAATCGCCCGCACGTAAAATGATTTCCTCGCTAGGTGAATTGTAATTAAGAGTTCCTGATAATATGGTTAAATGTTCTAGAGCTGTCCAATCTTCTGCTGGGCCCATAGCCCAACGAGCTCCTTTGTTCAACTTGTGAAGAATTACTTCTGTTCCATCTCCAGAGGCTAATAGGGAAAGTTCCATGTTTTTTAAATAAACTTTTTCAATAGCATTATTTTTAAGTATGTTCATATCTTCCCCCTGTAGTAATCTTGCCCCACTATATATAGTTAAATTTTACCCATATAGAAATCATTTAACAACATTAAGGGTAACAAATAGGTAAAAATAATCATAAAATCTTCAAATATTAGTCCTATTGAGCCAACAAAAGAAATGATAATTAAAAGTTGTTTCAAATAAATTAGTTAGTTCGATAAAATTTTCAGAGGGTTTATAAAATTTATAAAAACTATTAAACGTGATCATTCTAATAAAACTAGCAATACAAGGGGAATTTCATCTTTCTTAATTCTAGCTTTAGGACTTCTCGCAATATATGACTACAACAAATATGTGATTTTCTGTTTCTATAAGCATGGTCAAATATATAAACTTCTATACTCTTACTTTAAATATTTACATACATTAGTGATAAATAAGTAAATATTCTTCTATTTGCTATCAATACGCTACTTATAATTATTTAATCAAATTAGAGAGTAAGATTTTTGTCAGTGTTAACTTGATGAAAATTTGTTCTCTAAAATTGAATATCTTAAGAACTGAAATAAGTAGTTTTAAAATATAGAACACCTATGTAGTAATCACTGTAAAGAGGTTAATTACATATATTAATACGTAGCTTTTTTATGAGGTAGATTTTCTTATTCAAATGGATAAGTATCTAGAGAATGGAGTTGAATTACGTGAGGAATTTACACGTATTAGTAGCTATACTTTTACTATTAGCTACTGGAGCATGTAGCGAAGGTAGCGCTAAAGAGGAAGAGAAAAAGCAAGAAAAAGAAGTTCAACTAGAAATTAAAAATGAAAATACCTTTGTGGAAGAAGAAACTGTAATTGAAGAAGAAAATAAAAAATTAAATGAAGAGAGTGATGTACAAGAAGGGGAAGAAATGGCTTCCATTACGATTGATTTAGAATCTTTAACTGGATCATTTGATGTAAATGGAGTATTTATTGGAGATACGGTAGAGCGAGTCGTAGAAGTGTTAGGGGAGCCACTAGAAAAACCATTTGGAGATGAGCGGTATGAATATTCCTTCCAAGATGCTTGGTATGGAGAACAAATGATGATCGTCTTTGATAATGTTGGGGTAGCGTATATTCAAGCAAATACAACGACAGAGAAGGGGAAATTATTGACGAATCATTTCATTCAACAGTTTCCAGGAACCATTTATCAAGCAACTGAAGAATTGACGCAAGATTTCAA
>JBFGKX010000051.1:0-12838 GCA_041576455.1 Paenisporosarcina sp.
CATCAAATATCCCAACAGTAAGCGTATATGTTCATATAATTTAAGTAGGTAGATGGTCGGATATTTCTGAAGACTCCTGCGGAAAAACGGAACAAGCTAGACCCCGCAGGCTCAGCTGTCCTAGACAGCTAAGTCGAGGAGACTAGCGTTGCGTCCGTGGAAAGCGAAAGAAATAACCGACCATCATCATTTTGAAAAGAGAGTAAAAGAGATGAATACGGTTTTTAACTACAAGCAGAATCACAGTTGCAGAGACTGTGATTTTTTGATTGTGTTTAGGGAATATTGATTTAGTTGTAAAAAAACACAGTTTAGTTGTAAAGATTGATCGTTTAGTTGTAAAAATGAGCAGCTTAGTTGTAAATTCCTCTACTCTCTCCAAAAAATTATCTTCAAGCCATCTATTTCAGTTTGTTCGAACCTTAACAAGGGAATAACAAAATAAAATAAAGTTGATTTGGAAGGAGGAACCGTGGATGACCAAGAAATCACGCAAACAGTGGAGTAAGAGAAAACGATTTATCATTAGCTCTTTAAGCATATTAGCACTTATTTATATGTTAGTTATCGTGTGGCATACGTATAAACCACTTCCTAAGGGGATTTCATATGAAGGGGAATTGCATAAAACCAATGAGATTGAATTCATTACAGATTTGACCTATGCACAAGACAAAAAAGGAACAGGGATGGTGCATGAAAACAACATCTTTGATGCGGTGTACTCGATGATTGAAGAGGCTGAAGAATTTGTTGTAGTCGACTTTTTCTTGTTTGACGGTTATTACGATGAAGATAAAGGCTTCCCAAAAATTGCGGACACACTATCTACAACACTTGCAACTAAGAAGAAAGAAAATCCGGATATGCCAGTCGTCTTTATTACCGATCCAATCAATCGTGGCTACGGTTCTTACGAGAATGAATGGTTTAAAAAAATGCGTGACGCTGGAGTTGACATTGTATATACCGATTTAGATCCGTTGCGTGACTCTACCCCGATTTATTCGGGCATTTACAGATCGATTTTCCAATGGTTTGATGTGGGAGGGGAAGGTTGGATCGCGAATGCGATGGCAAGTGAAGCTCCTAAAATGACCATTGCATCTTATATGACATTGTTAAATATAAAAGCCAATCATCGAAAAGTAGTGATTACTGACAAAGAAGCGATGGTAACATCTTCAAATCCACATGATGCTAGTGGATTTCATGGAAACATTGCGTTTAAAGTAACGGGTCCAATCATGAATGATATTTTAGAGGCAGAAGAAGCAGTATCCCTTTATTCTGGAGGACCTAAACTACCACGAGTTGAGGTAAATGAAACCGATGGTGAATATGAAATTCAATATGTAACAGAGAAAAGAATTTTAGATGCTCTCCTAGCTGATATAGCAAATACGAATACAAACGATAAGATTTGGCTCGGCATGTTTTTTATTGCAAAACGAGATATCGTCAATGCATTGATTGAGGCTGCGAATCGAGGGGTAGACGTCAAATTGGTTTTAGATCCTAATGAAAATTCATTTGGAAGAGAGAAGTCGGGGTTGCCGAATCGACCAGTTGTTCAAGAAATGGTCGAAGATTCAAAAGGACAGATGGAGGTTCGTTGGTATAATACGGTCATTGGACAGTACCATACAAAAGCCATTTGGATTCAAACCGATGAGCATACGATAATTTCAAATGGTTCTGGAAATTACACGGAACGAACACTGGATAACTATAATTTAGAAAGTAACTTACGTGTAATTGCGCCTAATGACAGTAAACTTGCTGTTGAGATGGAAGACTACTTCAATCGTATCTGGAAGAATGAAGACGCTATGTACACGGTGGATTTAGAAGAATTTCAAAGTGACTTTACGTGGTGGCAACGTTGGATTTATACCTTCCAAAAAGCAATAAAAGTAACAACATATTAATGTCTAAAAACCCTGTTCATATTGTGCAGGGTTTTAAACGTCTATTGAAACGATCTTCAATAACTACTTATCAACCGATGCCATTTCCTGTGTACCGAGATGTGTCATTTAGTTGTGACATATAGCCATTAAAAAAGGCCGCCAAATTTCAGCGACCTGTTCATATTTATTTTGAATCTTCTTCGTGGACACCAGTTTGGAACCAGTCTTCAACATTCCAAACCTTTGTTACTAATCCTTCATAAAATTCAGGTTCATGACTAACTAATACAATAGTTCCTTTATACTCAGACATAGCACGTTTAAGTTCTTCTTTAGCATGGATGTCTAAATGGTTCGTTGGCTCATCAAAAAGCATCCAGTTGCTTTCTTCCATCATTAATTTGCATAAACGTACTTTCGCTTGTTCTCCACCGCTCAAACTATTCATGGGACGTGAGATATGCTCATTTTTCAAACCAGTTCGTGCTAATGCAGCGCGCACTTGGCTTTGTTCCATACTTGGATACGTTTTCCAAATTTCTTCAATCGGTGTCACATTGTCGGCTTTTACTTCTTGTTCAAAGTAAGAGATTGATAAGAAATCGCCACGAGTTACAGTCCCACCGAGTGCAGGAACTTTTCCTAACATCGTTTTCAGGAGGGTTGATTTCCCAACTCCATTCATTCCAACAAGTGCAATTTTTTCGCCGCGTTCAATCGAAAATGATAAAGGTGGCAATAGAGGTTTATCGTATCCAATGACTAAATTTTGGGCTTCAACAATATAACGACTTGGGCTTCGAGATTCTTTAAAACCAAATTGTGGCTTAGCTGCAGTTTCAGGTCGGTCAATTCGCTCGATTCGATCAAGTTGTTTTTGACGAGACTTTGCTCGTCCAGTTGTCGAATATCGTGCCTTATTTTTCGCAATGAAATCTTCTTGTTTTTTAATAAAATCTTGTTGCTTTTCATAAGCATCGATATGTTGACGTTTATTAATTTCAGCAAGTTCTAGGAACTTTTCGTATGATGCTGTAAAACGAGATAGCTTTGAAAATTCCAATTGGAATATTACGTCAACGATGCCGTTCATAAATTCCGTGTCATGGGATATGAGTAGGAAACAGTGAGGGTAATTCTTTAAATAATTTGTTAACCATCCAATATGTTCTTCATCCAAATAGTTGGTTGGCTCATCGAGTAGTAATACTTTTGGTTTTTCAAGAAGCAATTTTGCCAGTAATACTTTGGTGCGTTGACCACCTGAAAGAGCGGAAACTGGACGGTCCAATCCAATTGCATCTAAACCAAGGCCACGTGCGATTTCTTCAATCTTCATATCAAGGGTATAAAAATCACCTGCATCAAGCGCATCTTGAATATCCGCCATTTGCTCAAGCAACTCTTCTAATTCTTCAGGTGTAGCATCACCCATTTTACCGGTGATTTCGTTCATTTCTTCTTCTTTTTTGTAAAGTGGCAAGAATGCATCACGCAGTGTATCGCGCATAGAGCGGCCTTGTTCCAAGCGTGTGTGTTGATCTAAATATCCATAATGTGTTCCCGGTAACCATTCGACACGACCTGAATCATAGATGATTTCGCCAGTAATAATGCTCATTAATGTCGACTTCCCAACACCGTTCGCACCTACTAATCCTACGTGCTCACCCTCGATTAAACGGAATGATACATCCTTAAATAGTGTACGGTCTCCAAATGTGTGACCTAAATTTTCAACAGTTAATAGTGCCATATTTTCATTCCTCCATATAGAAAGCTCGCAGGCTTGTTACAGCGCCGCGAGCTTATTGTTTAGTTCTGCGAGTTGTACTTCCATATTTGCTAAACGTTGCTCTGCTTGTTCGATCATTGTTGGATAGCCAGTCGACTCCAACTTTTCGATATCACCTTGCAAACGTGTATAATCCATTTTCAATTCGGCAATTTGTGCTTGAATTTCTTGTGAAGTCATATAAGAGAAACTCCTCTTTTTTCAACTATTGTATCACATGATGAGGTTACCGGGTGATTTCCCGTGCTTCTTCTTGAATGATTTTTTCTAAAACTTCTTGCATTTCTCTATTATTTAATGATAATTTCAACGCTAATTGTTTTTTAATTGCACGGACGCTACGATTTGGATGAAGAATTGTTTCCATGACGGCGTTTTGTAAGTGTGATTGTTTCAATTTACGCCCAAGCCCTAAATAAATAAACCCATTTGCATCTTTTGGAAAAGCATGTTGGGCTTCTTTTTCATCTTCTGCGATGACAATACATGGTTTTCCAATGACGGCTACATGGTAGGGGGTGTAACTAGCATCACAAATAACTAAATTGGATTCGCTAATTAATTGTGTGGGGTCATCACATTCAACAATGCGTGCTTGTTTACGCCCTAACGCCATTAGTTTCAAGTCATCGCGATTATGGGGATAACTTGAATGAAGAGCGACCGTGATGGCGAGTGGAATTTGTAAATGTAATAAATGTCTTAATGTTCGATAAGATAAATTATCAACATCCTCATCTGCAAATGTCACTACAACATGAGGAAGTGGGAGCGTCTGAGATTGTTTTAATCCGGAATTTGCATAAGGTTCTAATTCGTCAGGCACCACAAATCCAGAAGGTCCCACTATATAATGAGTTGCTAATGAATCACGATCCTCACGGTATAGAGATTGAATGACCCGTGTTGCTGATTTGCCGCCTTCACCAAAATCGTCAAAGTGAACAGTAATGGGAACGACTGAAGACAATAGTTTGCCTTCTTCCATGTCGGTATCACATCCATCAGAAATGACGACATCAGGTTCATGCTCAATTAATAAAGCTTTTAAATCTGATTTTCGTGCATATGAGAGAGGGGAAAATCCCTGTTGATCGAGCGATTGAAGTACTGCAGACTGTTTTTCAGGAGCTGCAAATAGAATGCGATGAGACGCCAGTAGCTTAGCAAGTTGTATGCATCTCGTCACAGGATAGCCAGCACGTCCAATCGTAAATAAAATGGTTTTTTGTTGAAATTGGTTACTCATTTCATTCCCACCTTTCATCTTCTGTTTAACCTATGGGAAGGAAGCGGTCTATATGAGTAATTGTTCAGAATTTACCTATTCGTATGGTAAACTGAAACTACTAGAAATTGAAATTGGAGGGATGAATGTGAGCAAGAGGACAGCGATGGTAGTAGGAGCTTCAGGTTTAACAGGTTCACATCTCGTCAAATACTTATGTGATCATGAGGCCTACGATAAAGTAATAATCATTGTCCGCCAAACATCTTCGTTCCGACATGCTAAATTAGTGTCGAAAGTGAAAAATTTAAATGAAGTGTCAAAACATGATTTTGAAGGTGTGCATGATTTCTTTTGTTGTTTAGGGACCACCATGAAAAAAGCGGGATCTAAAGAAGCTTTTGAACAAGTTGATTTAAGGGCACCCATTCAACTTGGAAAACTCGCACAGTCACAAGACGTGCAACATATGCTGGTCATTTCAGCAATGGGTGCTAATCCAAAGTCTTCGATTTATTACAATCGGGTAAAAGGAATGATGGAAGATAAAGTGGCCGAGCTTCCGCTACCTCATGTGTCCATATTTAGACCGTCATTACTGACTGGGGAGCGGAAGGAGTTCCGGGTAGGGGAGCGATTTGGAGAAATGGTAATGAATGCATTAAAACCTGTGTTAATAGGACCATTAAAAAAATACCGCTCAATTGAGGCAAATCAAGTGGCATTTGCCATGATGCAAAAAGCTGTAGATCAACCCATAAGCAAGATTACTGTCTGCGAATCAGCAGAAATGGCCCAAGTAAAATAAGTTTATAAATAAGTATGAGGTGATTCCATGTTCAATTCTCTATTAGTTGATTTAATGTTCGTGATTTTTTTAGGAATCGCTTCGCAATGGATAGCTTGGCGCACTCGTATGCCAGCCATTGTATTAATGTCCATCGCAGGACTTTTAGTGGGTCCTGTTTTTGGCTTCATAAATCCCCAAGAAGGTTTTGGTGAATTATTCGGCCCCATCATTTCGCTAGCAGTAGCAATCATTTTATTTGAAGGAAGTTTAAATTTAGATTTTCGTGAAATTCGTGGATTTAATAAACCTCTATTCCGCATCGTCACATTAGGGGCATTCATCGCATGGATTGCTGGTTCGTTGGCCGCTCATTATTTAGCGGGGCTATCATGGGCTGTTGCTTTTGTGATTGGGGGATTATTCATAGTCACGGGTCCTACAGTGATTTTACCTTTACTTCGACAAGCTAAGCTAAAACCGAAGCCTGCTGCGATTTTAAAGTGGGAAGGAATCGTCGTTGATCCAATTGGTGCACTTTTAGCGGTCTTTGCATTTGAATTTATTCAGTTTTTAAATGATGAAGTTTCCTTACAAGCATTACTTATGTTCTTTGCCGCTTCTGCATTTGCCATTTTACTTGGGTTTGGAGTAGGTAAAGGGCTTGGTTGGATGTTTGAAAATGGAAATGTACCAGAATTTTTGAAATCGCCAATGGTATTTGCAATTGTTTTGTTCACCTTCGTGTTATCTGATGAAATCATGCACGAAACTGGTTTACTCGCCGTAACGGCAATGGGAATGACAATGGCGAATATGCACATTGCGTCCATTCAAGACATGAGACATTTCAAAGAAAACATTTCCGTTTTATTAATTTCAAGCATTTTTGTCATGCTGACCGCATCACTCAATCCCAAAACATTATTAAGTATCTTTAGTTGGGAAATCATCATCTTTGTTTTGGCGATGTTATTTGTCGTAAGACCATTGTCTATATGGTTGTCAACAATTGGCACAGATTTAACAACTAAAGAAAAAACGTTAATAGGATGGGTAGCACCTAGAGGGATTGTTGCGTTGACCGTCTCAGGTTATTTTGCCAATGTGTTATTGGAAAATGGCTATCAAGATGCAGAAATAGTAACTGCTCTCACGTTTGCACTCGTCTTTTCTACTGTAGTCGCACATGGATTTACAATTGGCTGGTTTGCCAAAAAATTAAACCTTGCCTCGTCCGATAGTCCAGGGGTGTTAATTATTGGTGGGAATTTATTTTCAACAGCATTAGGAAAATCGCTTCAGGATTTGAAGCATCAAGTACTGATTATGGACAATTCATTTGAACACTTAATAGAGGCACGTAAAGCGGGTGTAAAGTCAGTATTTGGTGAAATTCTTTCTGAACAAACGGAGTACAATGTAGATTTAACACCTTATCCACTGATGATTGCAGCATCAGAAGTCGATTCTTACAATGCTTTGATCTGTTCAAACTTTGTGCCTGAACTCGGCCGTAAAGCGCTGTTCCAGACGGCTCTTCATCATGGAGACGCTAGTGAATTTCACCAATCATTGGGTGGGCGAATTTTATTTAATCATAAAGAAACAATCTTTCACTTGAATGAACGAATTAGAAGTGGGCAAGTTATTCGTAAAACATTGATAACCGAGCAATACACGTATACTCAATATTTAAGAGACCGGGAAGAAGACACATTACTTCTATATGTCCTTAAAGAGAATGCAGAACTTGAATTCTACACAGCCAATAAAGAAATTCAAGCAAGTACGGGAGATACAGTTGTTAGTTTGACTCGACCAACGAAAGAAATCGCAAAAGTTCAAGAGCGTATTGAAGCAGACCGCGCTAAGCAAGCTCAACCTAAAGAATGAACTTGTTAAATAGCAGTACAAGTTACATGGGGACAAGGTTCTTCTTTTGTTACAATAAGAAGAGAGCGGTTGAAGGAGGATAATAATGAAAATTTTATTGATAGACGGAACCATAATCGGTTCTAAAACAGGAGCCATTCTTGATCAAGTGAAAGTATATATTGAACAATTAAATGGGGAGTTAGACCTTGAAGTGATGAAACTTGCTGATTTTAATCATCAATTTGTGGATGGTCGACCATTAGGTGAGTACAACGATGACATGCGTCAACTTGTTCGTAAGTTTGAAGAAGCTGATGGGTATGTATTAGCAACTCCTATTTTTCAAGGGTCTATTCCTGGTGTATTGAAAAATGCTTTTGATATGTTACATCCACGCACGATGCGTTATAAACCAGTTTCGATTGTGGCAAATGGAGGAACCTATCAACATCACTTAGTCATCGAAAATCAATTGAAACCAATTTTAGATTATTTCCGTTGTTTAGTAACGCCAAATTACGTGTATACGACGACAAGTCACTTTGGAGAAGGCAATGTCATTGTGGATGAAGATGTACATGACCGCTTACGCGAACTCGCTCGTGTATTTGTTGAATATGCACAAATGGGAAAACAACTATCGAAAGATCCAATAGACAAACAATAGAGTTCAATAAAGCCACTTCGATTATTTAACGAAGTGGCTTTATTCATGCGCAGAGGTCTTTGTTTAAATGTAATTTGTATGATACAAATGAAGAAGTAGATAGTAAGAGGAAGTGAAAAATAGTGTTTATGTATTGGGGAATATTAGTTATAACTGGTATGTCATTGTTTGGTTTAGGGGCTTATTTGAAGTGGGGCTTAAATTGAAAAGATGAAAATGGACACCCCAAAAAGTTATCAATTAAAGAATGGTTGTTACCAATTCCATTAATACTACTAGATGGATCTATTTTCATATTCCATATTCTGGATCTACCTAATGTTGTGTTTCAAAATACAGTAAAGTACAAAGGAAACTGTGAAATTATTATATACGATAGAGAATCGCTGAATCAATCTGTTGAAATTGGGAGTCGTAGCATTAGTATTAATGTCAATGGGTATGAAGAAGGAAGCTATTATTGTGAAATTGAATTTTACCCTGTCACTGAAATTGCAAAGTCATTAAACGTCTATTCAAGTATGGGCGGAGAACTGGTCAAAGAGAAATGGTGAATGTTAAAGATACAATTAAGTATAATAGATTACATAAGAGAGAGGGGCGGACGATTTGTCAAAATCAGTAGTACTTGCAGAAAAACCATCCGTAGCACGCGATATTGCTCGTGTCCTTGGATGTCAAAAAAAAGGGAATGGCTTTTTAGAAGGCTCTCAATATATTGTCACGTGGGCGTTAGGTCATTTGGTGACTCATGCAGATCCTGAACAATATGATAGTAAATACAAAGAATGGAAACTTGAAGATTTGCCCATTTTACCTCAACCATTCAAATTAGTACCAATTAAACAAACAATGAAACAATTTAATGCGGTAAAAGCGCAAATAAATCGACCAGATGTAAAAGAAATTATCATTGCAACGGATGCAGGTCGTGAAGGTGAACTTGTCGCTCGTTGGATTTTAGAAAAGGCGAAAAGTAGAAAACCAGTGAAACGCTTATGGATATCTTCCGTCACAGACCAAGCAATCCAAAAAGGATTCCGTGAACTTAAAGACGGACGAGCGTATGAACACTTATATGAAGCAGCAGTAGCAAGAGCGGAAGCCGATTGGGTTGTAGGCATTAACGCTACTCGTGCATTAACCGTAAAATATAATGCCCAATTATCAACAGGTCGTGTACAAACGCCAACGCTTGCAATGATTGCAACGCGTGAAAAGCAAATTCGCGATTTTAAATCAAAGACCTATTATGGTTTGCAAGCGCTCACGAAAGAAACGACCTATACATGGTCGTTTGGATCAAACAACCAAACGAGTCATTTTAATAAAGAACAAGTAGATCAAGTGCTCCAAAAATTAGATAGCATCAAGGAAGGCAAGATTACATCTGTTCAAACAACACCTAAAAAACAGGCAGCACCTCCGTTGTTTGATTTAACAGAACTTCAAAAAGAAGGGCATCGTTTGTTTGGATGGTCAGCAAAAGAAACTTTATCAACGTTACAAGGACTTTATGAACGCCATAAAATCGTTACGTATCCTAGAACGGATTCAAAACATTTAACGAGTGACATGAAGTCTACGTTAAAAGATCGAATTAAAGCCGTAGATTTGCAGCCATACCGAGCCGCTGCAAATATGATTTTACGCTCAAACACAATTCAACCTCAAAAAGGGGTCATTGATGATGCGCGTGTAAGTGATCATCATGCCATTATTCCAACGGAAGAATCACCGGTATTGCAGAATCTATCAGACAAGGAACGGAAATTATATGATTTGATTGTTAAACGATTCTTAGCGGTCTTCTTGCCTCCTTTTATGTATGATCAAACCATCGTTACGCTTGAAGTAAGTGGAGAAATGTTTACGGCAAAAGGAAAGACCGTACGAGATGAAGGATGGAAGCGCGTGTATCTTCAAGATAAAGATGAAGATGTAGAAAATACATTGCCCCCTGTACAAAAAGGAGACAAAATTGAATTACGTGCCATCACTATGACTCAAGGTGAAACAAAGCCACCTGCAAGATTCAATGAAGGAACATTACTTGCTGCGATGGAAAACCCATCGTCCTTTATGGCAGGAGAATCCAAAGATATTATTCAAACGGCAGTAGAAACAGGTGGACTCGGCACAGTGGCAACGCGTGCAGACATTATCGAAAAATTATTTAATAGCTTTGTCATTGAAAAGAAAGGCAAAGACATTCATACCACCTCTAAAGGGAGACAACTTTTAGAATTAGTTCCTGAAGATTTACAGTCTCCTTCCTTAACAGGTGAATGGGAACAACGCTTAACCAAAATTGCAAAAGGTACGATGAAAAAAGATCAATTTATTAAAGACATGGTAGCCTTTTCTAAGACTGTCGTCACTCAAATTAAACAAAGCGATCAAAAGTTTAAACATGACAATGTCACGGGCAAAACATGTCCAACATGTGGGAAAAACTTACTAGAAGTCAATGGCAAACGAGGGAAAATGCTTGTATGTCAAGACCGTGAATGCGGCTACAAAAAACAAATAGCAATGCAAACAAACGCACGATGTCCTGTCTGTCACAAGCGCATGGAAATGCGTGGTGAAGGAGATGGAAAACTGTTTGTTTGTAAATGTGGACATCGTGAAAAGTTGTCGGCATTTGAAAAGCGTCGAGAATCTTCGGGTGGAGCGAAAGCAAACAAAAAAGACGTGCAGAAATTCTTGAAACAACAAGATGAACCTCAAAATACAGCAATGGCTGAAGCTTTAAAAAAATTATTGAATCAAGAGTAAAGATGTTTTGATGAAACGGGGAATTGTCGATGGGGAAGTCTTCTAAAATCTCAAAAACGAATGCTGTGCGCATACTCGATCAACAAAAAGTTCTTTATCAATTGTTAGAGTACGACGTAAATGATGGACAAATCGATGGCGTTTCCGTAGCAAATAAAATAAAACAGCCGGTTGAAAACGTATTTAAAACACTCGTCGCTACCGCAGGGCCAGGTAAAATATTTGTTTTTTTAGTACCGGTTGGAGAAGAACTAAACCTTAAAGCCGCAGCGAAAGCAGCTGGCGAAAAGAAAATTGAAATGATTCCTGTCAAAGATATACTTGGAATAACTGGGTATATGCGCGGCGGATGCTCACCACTCGGGATGAAAAAGGGATTCCCAACATTCATCGAAGAGAAGGCAAAAGAACTCGAAATGATGATTGTCAGTGCAGGAAAAATAGGGATGCAAATTAAGTTGAATCCAAATGATTTAATCACTTGCACAAATGGTGCATATGCTTCATTATCTAAACAAGAGTAAAACTAAATAAGCACAAGTATGACACTTGTTCGATGAATTAAAATCAAATCCATTCATGCATGGCATGAATGGGTTTTTTATGGAAAGAAGGCTTCATATTATGATAAGACCGATTTATTGGCGATGGGGGTTTTTCATTGTCGGAATTATCTTGTTAGGGCTTGGCATCGCGATGACCATAAAGGGGGCTGTACTCGGCATTGGGCCTTGGGATGTATTGCATGTCGGCTTGTATAAAAACTTTGGAATGTCCGTAGGCTTTTGGGCAATCATGACTGGTTTACTAATTGTGCTCACAACTGCCCTGTATTCAAAACAGTGGCCCTTAATTGGAACTTGGCTCAATATGTTATTAATTGGATTATTTATCGACTTTTTTTTATGGTTGTTGCCAAATGTCTCAACATTATTTTCTCAAACAGTGCTATTTATAGCTGGTATAGCCGTGATTAGTGTTGGAGTAGGCATGTATATTGCTTCAAATATTGGAGCGGGACCCCGAGATTCGCTGATGCTGATCCTAATTGAAAAAACTGGATGGAGCGTTAAACGTGTAAGAACTTTATTGGAAGTGGTGGTTGGAGTAGTTGGTTGGATGTTGGGCGGACCAATCGGAATAGGGACGATATTCATTGCGTTAACCCTCGGGTATCTCGTGCATTACACATTAAGTTATTCCAGAGCTGTGCTTGCAAAATTAAGCGCTTTGCCTGAATAAATGAGAAGCATTTATGTTGAATGCTTTAGATGCTTGAGAGACATTAAAATGTATGAATTTACCTGTTTGAAATAAAAAGTGCTTTTTTAAGAAAATGTTGAATTTCTTCATGGCGGGCGCATTTCGTGGGACGGGTTCAGTCTTCTTGTCCCTAGTAAAAACGGTGCTCCTATTTCTGTTTCTGTATCGCTACGCTTGCTTCGAAACATGGAAAAGAGTTGCATCGCCTTGCTAATTTCGCTGCATTTATCTCAATCAACAGAGTTCACTTCTATAATCGTATCTCTTCATATAATTTCAGTAGGTAGATGGTCGGTTATTTCTGAAGACTCCTGCGGAAATACGAGACAGGCTAGACCCCGCAGGCTCGGCTGTCATAGACAGCTGAGTCGAGGAGACTAGCGTTTCGTCCGCGGAAAGCGAAAGAAATAGCCGACCATCATTTTTTTAAAAAAGAGCGCAAAAGACATAAATGCAAAATATTATCCAGATAAATTGATGAATTTACTTTTAATTATAGGTTTTTTAAAAGATTAAACAGAGGAAG
>JBFGKX010000052.1:0-12742 GCA_041576455.1 Paenisporosarcina sp.
GCTTCATCTTTTGTCACATTCAATTTCTTTAGTGCAAGTAAAATTGGTTCTGGATCAGGCTTTGGATTTACAACATCTTCAAGCCCAATCACAATTTCGAAAACATCCTCAATCCCCATTAATTTCAAACCACGTTGAATCATTTCTTGTCTTTTCGTTGAAACAATTGCCATTTTGATGCCACGTGATTTTAATAACCGAAGTGTTTCAGTTACTTGATCGAACTCGACGGCCATTTGATCGTGCATTTCAATATTCCATGCACGATATTCATGAATTAACTCTTCAGTCAACAAAGGGTCGATATTATCAAATGTTTGTTTTAAGGACGGTCCAATAAAATGCAGAACATCTTCTCGTGTAAAACGTCCTGGATATCGTTTATCTAAAACACTTAAAAAAGATTGAATGATCAGTTCATTTGTATCTAACAATGTTCCGTCAAAGTCAAAAAGAAGCGTGGTAATCGGATGATTTGTCATGAAGTGAGCACTTCCTTTCGTTTTGTTTGTTCAGCACGTTTCCAAATCGTGGCGACAGCAATTGTTAATACAAAAGCGATGCCAAGTCTTAGGAAGAATAATGGCCAAATGGGAATTCCAAGTGGAATAAAGATGAGTGTATCTTCCACTACTGCGTGACAAGCGACTAAAAAGATAAAGACTAGCGTCGCATCTTTTTTACTTACTCCATCTTCTTGTACAGCTTGAATCATTACACCCGCTCCAAATGCTAAACCAATGACCAATCCTGAGACAAGCGTCATTGATGCATTTGGTTGAATGCCTAGTAATTTCGTAAACGGCGCGAGTTTTTGCGAAAATTTTTGCAAGTATTGTTTATCTTTTAGATATTGGATTACTATCATAAGAGGGATTACAACCATGGCAAGTTGCAATGCGCCGAAGCTTGCTTTTTGTAATCCTAACAGGATGATTTCTCCCCAGCCCTCGGGTATTTCAGCCACTTTAGGCGCTAAGCCATACTTGGCAATGTCCGATCCGCCTGACCAAACTATATTTATGACAATTGCTGATATGGCTGCAAGTCCAAACCTTACTAGCAGCACAACCCATAGTTTCACCCCTACTTTTAAGGCCACACTCGTTTCAATAAACAAATTGTGTGAAAACGACAACATGACAGCTAAGATAAATACCTCTTTGACCGTTAACTCTAGTGAAAGAATGCCAGCAATCCCCGCATACAAATTGAGCATGTTCCCCAAAACCAGTGGAATCGCCGCATCTCCTCGCAGTCCAAAGACCCCCATAATTGGGGCTACAAAGTCGATAACCCACGGCAAGATCGGCGTATGTTGTAAAATAACGAGCAATAATGTAATTGGGAAAATAATCTTGCTTAACGTCCAAGTAGTCTTTAAACCAGTTAATAACCCATTTTTTATCGTAGCCATATTTGTGTCTTCCCTACCTATGCGTCTTTATAATGCAGTAATTTTTTTTGATTTAAACGACGATACACGAGGATGATGATTGAAACTATTACACCAACCACAGACACTACTTGAGCTGTACGTAGTTCTCCAACTAAATACAAACTGTCTGTACGCATTGCCTCGATAAAGAATCGTCCAATGGAATACCAAATGATGTAGAATAAAAACATTTCTCCACGCAACAAGTTAACACGTCTCAATAAGATTAGGATGATAACGCCTGTAAAATTCCAAAGGGATTCATATAAAAACGTTGGATGATAATATGTACCATCTATGCGCATTTGATTTATGATCCAGTCTGGTAAAAACATATTTTCTAAAAAGGCACGTGTCACTGGACCGCCATGGGCTTCTTGATTCATAAAGTTTCCCCAGCGTCCAACTGTTTGCCCAATCAAGATACTTGGAGCCACAACATCCGCTAGTTTCAAAAATGATACATTTCTTTTTTTAGTAAAGACATACGCTGTGATAAACGAAGCTATCAATGCGCCATGTATCGCCAGTCCACCTTCCCAAATTTTTAGAATTTGACTCGGATTTGCACCATAATACTCCCATTTCGAGAAAACATAATATAGTCGTGCTCCTAGTATGGCTAGGGGTACTGCCCAAATTAATAAATCTGTTAAAAATTCCTCATGGAACCCTCTTTTTACCATTTCACGTTGCGCAACTAGAAATGCCAAGACAATTCCAAATGCGATGATTACTCCGTACCATCGTACATTAATTGGTCCAAGCGAAATGGCAATTGGATTAATTGCTTCAAGTACAAAACTCATGTAATACCCCTTCCGTAATTCCTTCTTTAATAAGTAGCATCTGCATTTTCATTAATAACATCATTTAACCGATTGGAAAATTCCTCTGCTGCATTAACACCCATACGTTTTAATCGATGATTCATCGCAGCTACTTCTATAATAACGGCTAAGTTTCGACCTGGTCGCACTGGAATCGTCAGTTTTGTTAAATCAGTATCAATAATCTTCATTTTCTCTTCTTCAAGGCCTAGACGATCATACGTCTTCTCGGCATCCCAAACTTCTAAATCAATCACAAGAGAAATTCGCTTAAAGCTACGTATGGCACTCGCACCAAACAAGGTCATAATATCGATAATCCCAAGACCTCTAATTTCTAATAAATGCTCAATTAATTTTGGCGCATTTCCAACGAGCGTATTTTCTGCTTCTTGTCTAATTTCTACGCAATCGTCTGCAACAAGACGGTGCCCCTTTTTCACAAGCTCAAGTGCCGTTTCACTCTTACCAACTCCACTTTTCCCAGTAATTAATACGCCAACCCCATAAATGTCTACGAGTACTCCATGTACGGCAGTCGTCGGTGCTAGTTTACTCTCAAGAAAATTGGTCAGTAAACTTGAAAAACGAGTAGTTGGCATCTTCGTAGTAAGGACCGGCACTTGTTCTTCGTTAGAAGCATTTTTCAGTTCATCAGGGACTTGCATATCATGTGAAACGATAATTGCAGGCGTATCAGGTGAACATAATTTTTTCATGCGTTCAATTCGTTCATCAGGCATCAACATGTCATAAAAAGAAAGCTCTGTTTTGCCAAGTAATTGTACACGGTTAGCAGGATAATGCGTGAAATAACCTGCCATTTCTAAACCTGGACGTGAAATATCACTAATGGCAATATGTCTTCCGATGCCTTCTTGTCCACTGACAAGTGTTAAATCAAACATTTCCATTACATCTTTTGTCGTCACCTGTACCAAAAAAACACCCGCTTTCTTCGAAATTCGAATTATCCGATATTATTTATATTTTAGCATGCACATCTGAAATTGAAATCAATTTATCTTGAGAATGTCTCTTTTCAGCTGTTTAATCCTATGTAAGCTGTGAGGAGGAATGAATAATGAAGAGAATCATCGTCGATGCTGGACATGGACCAAACACTGTTGGGAAACGATCACCTGATGGAACGTTGCGAGAATTTACATTTAATGAAGCGGTTGCTATCCGACTGAAAGAACTTTTAACTACAGAAAGGTATACCGTCATTTTTTCACATGACCATACGCGTGATGTAGGACTTTCAGAGCGTATTACACTTGCGAATAGGTTAAAAGTGGATGCATTCGTGTCCATACATGCGAATGCTTATGGAACTGACTGGAACGAAGCAAATGGTCTTGAGACATACACTTGCTTGTTGCCCAGCAGGACTTCAGTAAGAATGGCTACTTATGTACAAGAGGCACTAAAAATGCGTACTGGAAGAAAAGATCGTGGTATCAAAAAAGAAGATTACGCCGTCCTCCGTAAAACAACTATGCCAGCCATTTTAGTGGAATGTGGATTTATGACAAATCGAGAGGAATCAATGTTGTTAAAAAGTAAAGATTATCAAAATCAATGTGCACAAGCGATTGCATTCGGAATTATGTGTTCACTGGAATAGCTCACTTTAGAAGGCATATGACTCGTATGCCAGACACATCTTCCTAATAGCTTTTCATTTAGTAAAGCATTTAAAAATCCCCAAATCGATTGTTTCATCGATTTGGGGATTTTCTTATTCTTCAGTTGTAGTGTAACGCACTAAAACAGAACCAGTCTTAGCTTCTCCTTTGACATACAAAGGTGCAGTTGTTGAACCCGCAATATCTTTGGTAAAACGAATGTTTTTTTGCAAAAAATGCTCTTGTTCACTAACGCGTGTGACATCGGACAAGGCAACATCCATTTTCCCAAAGTTAGAAGCAACTTCTCCTTGAAGACTGACCGTAGAAGGCACGTATATTTCGACTGTTCCTGCTATGGCATGGCCTTCAATTTTACGAGCTTTTTGATTTTTTGTTGTAATGATTACATGGCCATTAACTGACTGGGCCTCGATGTCTTTTAGATGACCATCAATATAGATTTTTCCGTTAATTGTTTCTGCATCTATTTTATTTCCATATGCCTCTTTCACTTGTATGGCACCATTCGCCGTGTGGACTTCAGCATCTTCGACATGAATATCTTTTAACTCAATTTTGCCATTCGCCGTTTTGACTTTGAATTGGTCCACTTCTAGATGTTTTCCAACAAATGCTCCATTAAACAATCGAACGGATATTAAATGATACAAGTGTTTCGGCACATATAAGACGACGTTGACAGATGTTGTTTTAAAATCACTAATGATACGTAATCTACGGTGATCAACAAAGAATACAAATTTCTCTAGAAATTCTTTCTTTGCTTCTTCTTCAGAAGCTGATTTGTAAGCTTTCACATGACATTCTGCACGTACTTGATTCTCTTGGGAAGGATAAATTTCTAGACTTCCATTGGCAAAATCCGCAGAAATTTCATTGAAATCCACATTTTCTTTTAATATAGTGTGATGAAATTCAATGGGTTCACCAAAAGGCATATCGAAATCAAATGTTTTCATCTTGCCAACCGCTGTTTGCATAAATTGTACGAATCGATCGCTAAACTGAGTAAAGTCTCGTTTCATATCTTCCATAAACTCTTCTGCTTGAGAGGATGTTGCTTTTTTCTTGTGGGTCTCTGAATTTGTTTGTGTTGTATGGGTTTTCGATTCAGATTGCTGTGTCTCCGAATTCATTGACAATTTAGACCTTGTCTCTCCATTTTCTAAAGCCTCTAGCAATACTAACGCTTCTTGTGCAGAAATCGTCCCATTTTGGACTAAATCTAATACGCGTTTGCGATCTTCTTGCATATGCATGGCCTCCTTCAAAGTCACTTTAAGTTAAACTTTGTTCTTCCCTTATACATACGGAAATTTCCCTCAAAAGGTTTCATTTTGACAATGCTGTTTCTTTTTTTGTCTTTTTCTTCGTTGATGATTTGACAATTTGGTCATCCATCCGTTGTCGATCGCGTTCAAGTACTAGTTTTAAATAATGCCCCGTATATGATTTTTTCTCTTTGGCTATTTCTTCAGGTGTTCCTACAGCTAAAATGGTTCCGCCTTTATCGCCTCCTTCTGGACCTAAGTCAATCAAGTAATCTGACGTTTTGATAACGTCTAAGTTATGTTCAATGACTAAAACGGTATCCCCATTTTCTACTAACCTCTGTAAAACGACGAGTAAACGGGCAATATCATGCGCATGCAAACCAGTAGTCGGTTCATCTAAAATATAAAATGACTTGCCATTTGAGCGTTTGTGTAACTCTGATGCCAATTTCACACGTTGAGCTTCACCACCAGATAACGTTGTTGCAGGTTGACCTAGTTCCATATACCCCAATCCAACATCAACAATGGTTTGGAGTTTACGATGTATTTTAGGAATGTTTTCAAAGAATTTAAGTGCATCTTCAATCGTCATTTTTAATACATCGGCAATGTTTTCACCTTTGTATTTCACTTCAAGTGTTTCTCGGTTATAACGCTTTCCATGACAAATCTCACAAGGCACATAAACATCAGGCAAGAAGTGCATTTCAATTTTAATAATTCCGTCTCCACGACAAGCTTCACAACGTCCACCTTTGACGTTAAAACTGAAACGGCCTTTTTTGTAACCACGTACTTTCGCTTCGTTTGTCGATGCATACACATCTCGAATGTCGTCAAATACGCCAGTATATGTTGCCGGGTTTGATCGAGGTGTTCGACCAATTGGGGATTGATCAATATCAATGACTTTCTCTAATTGTTCTATGCCTGTTACTTCTTTATGTTCCCCTGGCTTCGCCTTTGCGCGATTTAATTTTTGGGCAAGTGATTTATGCAAAATTTCATTAATCAATGTACTTTTCCCTGAACCTGATACACCCGTTACTGATGTGAAAACGCCTAATGGAATATCCACGTTTACATTTTTCAAGTTGTTTGCTGTTGCCCCTTTAATTGAAATCATTCGACCATCGGGTTTTCGGCGCTTTGTGGGTAGCGGAATAAACTTCTTGCCACTTAAATATTGTCCAGTTATGGATTTTTTATTTTTCATCACTTGCTCAGGAGTTCCAGATGCCACGATTTCGCCACCGTGCACACCTGCACCTGGCCCAACATCAATTAAGTAATCTGCAGCCATCATCGTATCCTCATCATGTTCTACGACAATCAGCGTATTTCCGATATCACGCATGTTTTTTAGTGTGGATATCAGTCGGTCATTATCACGCTGATGCAATCCAATAGAAGGTTCGTCTAGAATATAAAGTACGCCCGTTAATCTAGAACCAATTTGTGTTGCTAAGCGAATGCGTTGCGCTTCCCCACCAGACAATGTTCCAGCGGCCCGATTTAAAGTTAAATAATCTAGACCTACATTAATAAGGAAACCTAAGCGTTCATGAATCTCACGCAAAATGAGACGTGCAATTTGCATATCTTTTTCAGACAGCTCAAGTGCTTTAAAAAATGCATCCGCTTCTTGAATCGAAAATGCCGTCACTTGCCCGATATGAAGAGATGTAACTTTCACAGCCAACGTCTCAGGCTTTAGTCGATAACCTTTACACGTTGGACAGTTTTGTTGAGCCATATACTTGACCATTTGCTCACGAATATAATCTGACGATGTTTCTTTATAGCGACGCTCAATATTTTTTAAAACACCTTCAAAATAAATTTCACTATCTCGAACTTGTCCAAAATCATTTTCATAACGGAAATGAATTTTATCCGTTCCAGACCCATGAAGAATTTTATCTATTTGATCTTTTTTCAATTCACTCACAGGTTTATTCATATCAATTTTGTAATGGCTACAAACTGCCGCTAAAAGTTGCGGATAATATTGCGAACTTGTCGGTTCCCATGGCACAATCGCGCCATCTTTTAATGATTGAGACCAGTCGGGAATCACCAACTCCGCATCTACTTCTAGCTTGGTGCCCAGTCCATCACATTCAGGACATGCGCCAAATGGGCTGTTGAATGAAAACATACGTGGTTCTAACTCACCAATTGAAAATCCACAAATGGGACATGCGTGATGTTCACTAAACAGTAACTCCTCATGTTCCATCACATCGATTAACACCCGTCCATCTGCTAATCTCAAGGCAGACTCTAATGAATCGGCAAGTCTTGCCGCGATATCTTCCTTCATCACAACCCGGTCAATGACAATTTCAATATCGTGTTTTTTATTTTTCTCCAACTGAATATCGTCATCTAAATCCATTAAATCTCCGTTCACACGAACACGTACATAGCCTTGTTTTTTTACATCTTCAAGCATTTTTGCATGTGTGCCTTTTCGTCCAGAGACAATTGGGGCTAAAATTTGCATACGTGTGCGTTCTGGAAATTCCATTAAACGATCAACCATTTGTTCAATCGTTTGTGATGTGATTTCGATTCCATGAGTAGGACATATCGGCTTCCCTACACGCGCAAATAATAATCGTAAATAATCGTAAATCTCTGTTACCGTACCTACTGTAGAACGAGGATTACGACTAGTTGTTTTTTGATCTATGGAAATCGCAGGTGACAAGCCTTCAATCGCATCCACATCCGGTTTGTCCATTTGTCCTAAAAACTGACGCGCATAGGCAGACAAAGATTCTACATACCGTCTTTGTCCCTCTGCATAGATGGTATCAAAAGCAAGCGACGATTTCCCAGACCCTGACAACCCTGTCATCACAACAAGTTTGTCTCGCGGAATTGTTAAACTTAGATTTTTTAAGTTGTGTGCCCGTGCACCTTCTATTCGTATTTCTTGATTTTTCAAATCGGTTCACCCTTCCACTTTCAGTTCCAAAATCGTATCTCGCAATTCAGCTGCTCGTTCGAAATCGAGTGCTTTTGCTGCGTCTTTCATTTCTTTTTCTAATGTTAGCAGCAAAGTTGATCTTTCTTCTTTTGATAATTTTTTTCCTTTTGTTACTTTTTCCATATAAGTAGAAGTTTCTTCTGCATTATGAGAAGCACGAATCACATCACGAATTTTCTTCTGTATGGTTTGTGGAGTAATTCCATGTTCCTCATTGTAGGTAAGTTGAATGTTGCGACGCCGTTCCGTCTCTCCAATTGCTTTCGTCATGGAATCTGTCATTCGATCAGCATACATGATGACATGCCCATTTGCATTGCGTGCTGCTCGCCCAGTAATTTGAATAAGTGAACGTTCTGAACGTAAAAACCCTTCTTTATCTGCATCTAAAATGGCTACGAGAGATACTTCTGGAATATCTAACCCTTCTCGCAACAAATTGATCCCAACCAATACATCATAAGTTCCCATTCGCAGTTCTCGGATAATTTCAATCCGTTCGAGTGTTTTAATTTCTGAATGTAAATAGTTTACTTTTACTCCGATTTCTTTCAAGTAATCCGTTAAATCTTCAGACATCTTTTTGGTTAACGTGGTAATTAATACACGTTCATTACGTTCTGTTCGTTGACGGATTTCATCAATCAAATCATCAATTTGCCCTTCAATTGGTCGGACGTCAATTGTAGGATCCAGCAAGCCTGTTGGTCGAATGATTTGCTCTACCATTTCTGGTGTGTGTTCGAGTTCATAGGGACCCGGTGTGGCTGAAACGAAAATCGCTTGATCTATATGTCCTTCAAATTCCTGGAATGTTAAGGGGCGGTTGTCCATGGCAGATGGCAATCGGAAGCCGTGGTCTACTAGTACTTTTTTACGTGCTTGGTCCCCATTGAACATCCCCCGTACTTGCGGCAATGTTACGTGGCTTTCATCAACCACTAATAAAAAATTGTCTGGGAAGAAATCCAGCAACGTATAAGGTGTGGCTCCAGGTTCACGTAGCGTTAAATGTCTTGAATAGTTTTCAATGCCTGAACAAAAACCCATTTCTCGCATCATTTCTAAGTCGTAACGTGTACGCTGTTCCAGACGTTGGGCTTCAAGTAATTTATCTTCACCGCGTAGTACTTTTAATTGTTGTTCTAATTCAATTTCAATATTATCAATTGCTTTAAGTAATTTTTCTTCACGTGTCACAAAGTGGGAGTTCGGGAAAATCGCAACATGTTCTCGATCTCCAATAATTTCACCCGTTAAGGCATCTACCTCACGAATTCGATCAATCTCATCTCCGAAAAATTCAACCCGTATGCATCGTTCATCTCGAGAAGCCGGAAAAATTTCAACAACATCTCCACGTACACGAAACTTCCCGCGTACAAAATTCATATCGTTTCGTTCATATTGGATGTCGACCAATCGACGAAGCAATTGATTGCGTTCGATCTCCATTCCTTTACGTAAAGATAAGACCATTTCACGATACTCTTCAGGATTTCCTAATCCGTATATGCAGGAAACAGAAGCTACAATTAATACATCTTCACGTTCAAACAATGCTGACGTTGCAGAGTGCCGTAGCTTATCGATTTCTTCATTAATACTCGAGTCTTTTTCAATATACGTATCGGTTTGTGGTACGTAGGCTTCCGGTTGATAGTAATCGTAAAAACTTACAAAATACTCTACTGCATTATTTGGGAAAAATTCCTTAAACTCACTGTAAAGCTGTCCAGCTAGTGTTTTATTATGTGCCATGACTAATGTGGGCTTCTTAATTTCCGTAACAACATTAGACACTGTAAATGTCTTCCCTGTTCCTGTTGCCCCTAACAGCGTTTGGTGCTTACGGCCTTCTTCAATCCCTTTGATTAATGATTGAATTGCCTTTGGTTGGTCTCCAGCTGGTTTATAAGGAGCCTGTAAATCAAATGTTTGGTCCATGTTTTCCTCCTTTTACTAACCGTCCAGACATCCATCATCGCTCGATTTTATCTCTTAGTTAGCGCTCGTCGAACACTTTCAATTATTGTTGATATTCTATCATATTCCCTTATTCAATACGAACAAAAAGCGAACGTATGTTTTTTCGCGTAAGAAGTTGATTCAAGCACTGTACATCTATACCGTCGCTAGGAGTCAGTTACGCAAAGATTGTGAAGCTTGGCTTTGGATAGATCCGCGATACTAGATATTCAACATTTCAACTGGCTGTTTTACGTACAGTCCAGTTGAAAAGAGCTGTACAGCGGTTAATTTTAAGAAGAGTTCTCCTAAAACAATTAGCATGAGACGGATTGAGAACCTTTTGGGTACTACTTTCATGAAGGATTTACAGAATCAAAATTCAGATTTTAAATAAGTTTGTGATATTTTGAAAAATGCTAGACATAAAGAAAATCCGCTCTTCGAAAAGAGCGGATACAACCAATGTCTATAGGAACTAAAATCATACATGTTCTTGATGCAACTGACGTAATTCATTTGTATACTGCACAAATGAACTTTCATTCTTTTGATCGAGCGCACCATCAATCAAGGTCAGTAAGCGTTCTTTTCGTTGCTCTCGATGTACATGATTTAAAAACAAATCCATGTAAATCTCGTTGAGCAGTTTCTCTGCTTCACTAACGGTTTGATTTCGCCCCATCGCTTTTAGAAAATCAGCATATGAATAATACTTATCCATTGCAATCACCTCGGATGCCTTTTTTCTATTATAAATAAAAACACCACGAAGTTGCAAATGTTTTTTCAGAAAATTCTTCATGGTCAATTTTTTCGTAATAGTCCAAATTATTAGTTATCAAGTATTGAAAAATTTCCAAATTTCTCTATAATAGGGTTTGAAGTCTACTATAGGGGATGTGAATTCATGGATAAAAAATTCTCTGCAGCATCGAATTACTTCGTTTCATTCAATACCATTGCACTTGTACCCATTTGGATTGAGAACAAACTTTACACCCGCGTGATTGAAAATCATATGGAGTTCCTCGTTAAGATGAAGCCAAGCGCTATTATTAAAAAATCCCTTGTTTTTTACGGGAATTCCTACAAACACGCTACCTTCTTCTCTCGGGAATCTATTGGTCATCTGCATAAAGTCCCTCTTTTAATTTCACATGATTTTGGAGTTCCAATGATTATGATGCCAACTCTTTCCGCCGAATCCGAAGGAAACATTTGGATCTCATTTTCTGCGATTGAGCGCTACTCACTTAACTCTCACAATCAATGTTTAGTCCACTTTACCAATTCACAAGTTCTCCCTGTGAATGTTTCGTATACAACTATGTGTAGACAATTCGTACTTTCCCATTTCCTTATCAACCATTTTCAAAAAACGCGCGAAAAAATGAACCATCCTTATTCCCAATCAAAACTTACCTATATGTCAACTTCAAAAAAACCTAAAAGATAACAATACATATCCTTAAGCCCTTCAATTTTTGAAAGGGCTTATTATTTCGACATTTTTTCTTAATTCGCTTGTTTCGCCATTGATAAGTACACTTCCAGTAGTTCTTCCACACGATTTCTTAGTCTTACATTTAAATAACGTCGATGCTCTTCATAACCACCATAAAAGAAAACATATTCGGTAAAGGTGTCGTCGCGGTTCCCTCGAATGACTTTCATATTATGTTGGCGCAAATACAGTTTTGTATGTTTTAGTTCACGTTGCGCTTCTTTGACCGCTTGATCGATTATTGCCACATAAGGTCTCTTTAACTTGAAGGGTCCTTTTTCAACAATTTCCCGGTCACGTTCTAAAATGGTCATTACCATAGGTAAATAAATCATTTTCTCGAAATAAGGCAAACTTTCAGCTGGAATGAGTGGCATATTCTCGTCTCCTTAAAGAACATTTGTTCGTATTTTATATTGTACGCTCATTTCAGCGAAATACAAGTGGGAATTCAGGGAAATTTTCGTATGAAGTATTGCGGTGTCTCACTTTAAGTTAACTTCATTATGAGAAAAAAAGATGAATATAGCCAAATGAGAAATGAAAAACCATCTCAAAAACAGATGGCGCACTAGACCAAAGACAAACACTAAAATAAGTGAATATACCTGTATACGATTGAATAAGAGTGGATACAGGTATTGTTGTTTTCTTTTGTGGCGAACGCGTTTCGCGTGCACGGCTTCAATCGTCGCCTCCACTCCAATCAACAGATTTCCTATTGTAAGCGTAACTCTTCATATAATTTACCTAGAGAGAAGGTCGGCTATTTCTGAAGACTCCTGCGGAAAAACAAAACAAGCTAGACCCCACAAGCTGAGCTGTCATAGACAGCTCAGCTGAGGAGGCTAGCGTTTCGTCCGCGGAAAGCGAAAGAAATCGCCGACCAATATCTTTTTCGGGAGAGTACAAAGATAAGAATACAAATTTTTATCCTTTTATTTTGATTAATATTCTTTTGTCTACAAGCTGAAATCATCTCAAGAAGAAATTGCTCAGAATTATTTGTATGACTTTTGTTTAAAAACCAAAGAGGATCCCATAAAGAAAACACTGGATATAATGATTA
>JBFGKX010000053.1:0-12668 GCA_041576455.1 Paenisporosarcina sp.
AGTGGAAGATAGTTTGGGGCACCAAACTTTTCTGTTTGGTCAATCACATTTTGTGAAACTGTCATAATGTTTTGCCTCCTTTAATTTTTAAAAATAGGCAGACGCATCTTCTGATGTGCCTGCCTATTTGTTGAGTGTCGAACTTTCTCGGGCTTCTTTGCTTTTCTTTGTGTCGAGCTCCGATGCCCAGCCAGCTTCTCGTTTCTTATAACATTTCTGATGTTGTTTTTGCTTGTAAATGTAAAGTTAGGTAGTCAGGTCCGCCCGCTTTTGAATCTGTACCAGACATATTGAATCCACCGAATGGTTGGTAGCCAACAATTGCCCCCGTACATCCACGGTTGAAGTACAAGTTTCCTACATGGAAATCTTCTCGTGCTTTTTCTTGGTTCATACGGTTGCTTGTGATAACCGCACCAGTAAGGCCGTACTCTGTATTGTTTGCAATTTCAAGCGCATGATCAAAATCTTTTGCTTTTGCAATTCCTACTACTGGTCCAAAGATTTCTTCTTGCATAATACGGGCTTTAGGATCTAAGTCTGCAATTACAGTTGGTTGAACGAAGAATCCTTTTGAATCATCTCCAGTTCCACCCGCAACTAGGCGACCTTCACCTTTGCCGATTTCGATATAACTCATAATTTTATTAAATGCAGCACTATCGATAACTGGACCGACAAAATGCTCATCTTGATCCGGAACACCAACAGATAAAGCCTTCGTTAGTTCTTCAACGCGATTTAAGACTTGATCATACACGTCTTCAACAATAACAGCACGTGAACATGCTGAACATTTTTGACCACTGAAGCCAAATGCAGATTTCACGATTGATTGAGCAGCTAACTCTAAATCAGCTTCTTTATCAACTACGATTGTGTCTTTACCGCCCATTTCAGCGATTACACGCTTAATCCAAATTTGTCCTTCATTTAATTTAGAAGAACGTTCAAAAATGCGTAGGCCAACATCACGTGAACCAGTGAAGCTGATTAAACGTGTGCGTGGATGATCGACTAGGAAATCTCCAACTTCAGCACCTGAACCAGGAATGAAGTTAATTACACCAGCAGGCATGCCCGCTTCTTCCATTACTTCCATGAATTTATATGCTACTACAGGAGTAGTTGAAGCAGGTTTTAACAATACTGTATTACCAGCTACAACATTTGCAACTGTTGTTCCAGCCATAATTGCGAATGGGAAGTTCCATGGAGAAATAACAACTGCAACACCTAAAGGAATGTAGTCATAACGATTGTACTCACCTGGACGACTTTCAACTGGTTGGCCATCTTTCAGGCGCAACATTTGACGCGCATAGTATTCAAGGAAATCAATTGCTTCAGCCGCTTCAACGTCTGCTTCAATCCATGTTTTACCAGCTTCTTTTGAAAGTAAAGCTGAGAATTCGAATTTACGACGACGCATGATTGCTGCTGCTTTGAATAAAACATCCGCACGAATTTCAGGTTTTACTTTTTTCCACGTGTTAAATGTTGCATCCGCAACTTCCATTGCTTTTGCTGCTAATTCTTGGTTTGTTTTTGATACAGAACCAACAACTTCAGTTTTATTTGCCGGATTGTAAGAGACAATCTTTTCTTCAGTTGTTACACGCTCACCGCCGATGATAAGTGGGAAGTCTTGGCCTAAGTAACCCGCTACTGTTTCGTACCCGGTTTGAATTGCTTTTTTATTTTCTTCTTTTGAGAAATCTGTGAATGCTTCGTGTTTATAAGGAATCATGTGAATCCTCCTATTATTTATTTTAGTGCAAAAAATATTTGCACTTTAGTTTCATATACATCTATAATAATGCAAAAGATTGTTGCGTTAAGCAAGTGATATTTCTTGTTTTCGATAAAAAAGTTAGGAGTGAGCTTAGCGTGAACGAAAATGAACATTCGTTATTACCGTTTTATCGCTTTGCTAGCGATCATCTTTCAGTAGGAATACACGCTATTGATAGTAAGGGGAAAACCATTCTCTATAATGAAAAAATGAAAAACATTGAAGGGCTGGACTCAAAGGACGTGGCCGACCGCTCTCTCCTTGAACTGTTTCAATTTGACCAACAAGAAAGTACATTATTAAAGGTATTACAAAGTGGCGAGCGCGTTTTAAATGTCAAACAAACATATTGGAATCGCAATGGTCATGAAATTACAACAATTAACGATACCTACCCCGTATTTGATAATGAGCAATTAATTGGCGCTGTTGAGTTAGCTAGGGACGTTACATCCTTAGAGCGGTTAGTTTATCAGCCATTACGTCGCTATGGAGAACCGATTACTTTTTCAGTCATTACAGCTGTATCTGATTCGATGAAACAAGCTATTTCTGCTGCTAAAACAGCAGCAACCGCAAGACTGTGTGTGTTATTAGTGGGCGAAGCAGGTACTGGGAAAGAATTGGTAGCAGAAGGCATTCATTACGAATTGTCCCCACCACTGGCTCATTTTTATACGTTATATTGCCACAACACGGATTCAATGACCCTCAGTAAATTAAAAGAAGATTTAATTGAATTAAAAGCCAGTACGATTTTTTGTGAGCGTCTTGACTTATTGTCAGTAGGGATGCAAAAACAGTTACTACAATTAGTAAAAGATCCATCTCTTCATCATCACTTATATTTAGCGAGCGTCGGTGCTGACCCAGTAGAATTAATAGCTTCAGGGGCACTGCTAAAGGACTTATATTACTTCTTTGCTTCTATGACGATTGTTGTTCCACCATTGAGAGAACGCAGTGAAGACATTGATCCATTTATAGAGGATTATTTTGCACGGCATCGTGTGCGTTTTGGTTCAGCCATTAGGGGGTTAACTGAAGATGTCAAAGAAATTTTTCATGCTTATAATTGGCCAGGTAATATAAAAGAAGTGGAAATCTTGCTAGATGAGATGGCTTCTATGTTGACTGACGAAGAATTTGTGACCTTTGAAATGTTACCTCTACATTTTAAATTGAAAGTTCAAGAGATGCGACAGTCTCTAATGCGCGCGGAAGATTTCGTTATCCAAGAAGATCGTGACTTATTACCACTAGAGGACTATTTAAAAGAAGCCGAAAAATACTATTTAAAAAAAGTAATGAATATGTTTGATGGAAACGTAACGAAAACTGCTCATGCTCTTGGTATGAGCAGGCAGAATTTGCAGTATCGATTGAGGAAGATGAAAAATTAAGGGGATTTTTGTAAGTCGGAAGTGTTTGAACATAAAGGAATCTGCAGTTATTGAGTTAATTCCCGCGATTATTGAACTTATTCCCGCAATCTTTTCATTAATTCCGCGATTACTAAACACAAAAAAATGCGGGGCAACTCATTTAGAGTTGCCTCGCATTTACTCATTGACCAGACTGTTTAATCCAGTCTTGTAATTTGTCTTTTAAAGAATTGAAACCTTCTGCATCATCTTCGTCAACGCGTGCTTGCAAAGATTTTTTTGGTTTTTCTTCTTTACGTACAACTGGTGGACGTTCTTGTAAAGCGCGAATTGAAAGACTGATTTTGCCAGCTTTTTCGTCAATTTCAAGAACTTTCACTTCAACTTCTTGTCCTACAGACAAAAATTCACTTACGTCTTTAACATAACCATATGTGATTTCTGAGATGTGAACAAGACCTTGTGTCTCTTCATCTAACGCTACAAATGCACCGTACGGCTGTACGCCTGTTACTTTTCCTGAAATTACTTCTCCAACTTCATACTTCTTTGTCATAGTAATCGCTCCTAGTCTTGGATATATACCTATCTACCTTAAGGCCATAGAAGATTATACCATAAACTAGTAAACAACTCAAAAGACTCACTGGAACGGCATAAAATGAACCCGCCATCCATCTCTCGTTTTTCGCATTTGAAACCCTTTTCGAGACTCATCCCCATTAATAAGTGAGTCGTTCAAGTAAAACCAAACAATTCCATTAAATTCACCGTTCGATTGCGAATCTTCCGTTTGGAAAAATTCAAAAGCTGTAAATTGTTCTTCCCAATCCAGGGCATTACCTTTTGGGTAAGATAGGAATTCGTCGCGAGAAGGCATAAAGAAATCCTCCCCTTTTACCAATAACTCATATTGAGTTTCTACATCACCTTTTTTAAATGCTTCTAAGTAAATTCCTGCCACATAGATTGCAGGCTCATTCTGGATTACAGAATAGTCATGTTGCTTTTTAAATGCATCATAAAGGTTTAGGATATTCCCTTTTGCCTCATCATTTATTGGAAGAAGATATTCACGATAGTAATCAAATGGCATTTCTTTAATGTCATAATCAAACTGCCATATCCCTTCATTGTTTCGAATAAGTGGAATTACTTTAATGACTTGATGATCACGTAAAATTTCCACGGTTGTATAATACTTACCTTCTTGTTCTGTCGTTAACTCTTCAGAGTATTGAATTGCTGTAGCTTCCTTGGGAATGACCTCTTGAGGTTGCCAGGAAGTGATAAATTCGCTTTCATTAGGGAAATTGTCTGTTGGTCTATATAAATAATAAATCAAGTCGGGATTTTTTAATTCATTCATATAATGCATTAAAAATACAATTTCAATTGCTGAAGCTTGATTAAGCAATTGAAGATTTTTAGAAGTTCCAATTAACTTAAAATACTCATGTACTTTTTGTTGCAAAACACTATTTGGCAAATGAATCACTTCAGATTTGGGAAGGTCATGATTTGAAGGCATTAATAGAGTACTTTTCCCATGTAAAGCTGGTATTTCAACGAATTCTAGTTCCTCCACGCCTTGATTGTTGCTCTCCTCTCTAAAGGATGCGCTTATCATGGCAACTAATAAAATACTCGCTACGCTAATGAGCGATACGCTTACTTTTTGCCACTTGGTACTTCTTACAATGGACTTTTCCATTCGTGAAGTACTTTCTTCTTCAATTTTCTCCAAAACTTCATCTATATTAAAATAAGATGGGACACGATCATAAGATTTTTCAAGTAATTTCATTCGTCGTTCAAATTGATTATCTTCCATATTCGGTCCCCCCACTTAACGATAGTTCTGTTTTCAATTGGGCTTTCCCACGTAATAATCGTGTTTTTACTGTAGCGAGGGAGATATTCAACACATCACTTATTTGGTTGTATGTGAGATTTTGAAAATAGTATAAGACAATTGGAATTTTATATTTGTCATCTAACTTTTGAATTGCTTCATGAATTTCAATATTTTCTTCGAAGACTAGAATCTTCGAATCTGCGGAAATTGATGATTTCCAGAGGTTTTGGCTATTTTGTATTTTGTTTTCTTTCTCTTTTTCTCGCCTTTCTTTTCGATAATAATCTCTAGTAGCATTCAGTGTAATTTTATACAGCCAGGTCGTAAATCGATCCTGCTCAAATTGATGTAGAAAGCGATAAAGTTTAATAAATACTTCTTGGGTGACGTCTTGAATATCATTCGCCTTTACTCCACATTGAAACGCAAATTTTTCTACAGTACGATAATGGAGGTTCATTAATTCCCCATAAGCCGCTTTGTCCCCTCTTTGAGCCATTTCAATCAATTGGATTTCTTCCATGAGTCCCCTCACTCTCTCTGTTCTTTATATGATACGAATCTTTTTCTCTGATTGTTTCAAAAAGTTATATTATTTTCTATGTTTGTCATGTAAAATTATAAAATCTTTACATTTTAAAGGAGTTGGAGCACATGACAAAGCGTGATCATTTTGCATCAAAGATAGGCTTCATCCTTGCAGCAGCCGGTAGTGCAATTGGACTCGGAGCGATATGGAAGTTTCCATATATGGCAGGAACTAATGGTGGTAGTGTTTTTGTTCTACTTTTCATTATGAGTACATTATTAATCGGTTTACCTATTTTACTAGCCGAGTTTGTAATCGGTCGTAAAGGACAGGCTGATGCAGTAACTAGCCTTAAGAAATTAGCCCCTGGAAAATCGTGGTTTTTAATCGGTTGGTCAGGCGTATTTTTCTCGTTTATTATCTTGTCTTTCTACAGTGTTGTTGGTGGATGGATTTTATCTTATTTAGGAAGAGCCCTGCTATTTAGCCTAAATAATCAGAATGAAAGTTACTATGGAGATTTATTTGGATCAATCATTTCAAACCCTTGGGAAGTTTTAATTGGACAAGCAGTCTTTATGTTATTAACCATTTTAATTGTGCGTGGAGGCATTGAGGGCGGAATTGAACGCGCGAGCCGTATTATGATGCCAGCTTTACTCATCTTTTTCATTGTCTTAGTCATCCGTTCGTTAACTTTAGATGGCGCAATGGAAGGCGTTAAATTTATGTTCGTGCCAGACTGGTCTTATTTCAATGGGAAAACGATGTTGCTAGCATTGGGGCAAGCATTTTTCTCACTAAGTGTTGGTGTTGCAGGAATGATGACTTATGCATCTTATTTACCAAAAGATCAAAAGTTAGGGAATTCTGCAATGAGTGTTTCTTTATTAAATATTGGAATTTCGATTATGGCTGGACTTGTAATATTCCCTGCTGTATTCGCATTAGGCTATTCACCTGATGCAGGTCCTGGACTTGTATTTATCATCTTGCCTGCGGTCTTTGAACAATTACCATTTGGTGCATTTTTCATGCTATTATTCTTCGTTTTATTATTATTTGCAACTTTGACTTCTTCAATTTCAATGCTTGAAATTGTTGTGTCAGTAGGCATCAAAAATGCATATGAAAAACGAAAACGTGCATCTTGGATTTACGGTTTACTTATATTTGTTGTTGGAATTCCAAGTGCCTTATCTTTTGGCGTCATGTCGGATTTCAAGATATTTGGGAAAACGTTTTTTGATTTCGCTGATTTCTTAACGAACAACATAGGTTTACCATTAGGTGCATTGATGATTTCAATATTTGCTGGTTACGTATTGAAGAAAAACGAAACGTTCACAGAATTAAACATCTCTTCCCTATCGTTTAATATGTGGTACTATATTGTTCGCTACTTAGCCCCTATTGCCATCATAATTGTCTTTATCAATGCGATTATCTCAGCATTACAAGGGTAATAATTCCTCTAGACGTGCCTTTTTCATAAAATCTTTGTCAGTGAGGTATTATTTCTTCAGCACTAGCATAAGATGTAGGATGGAAAGGGGTGCATGAATGTGATACACGAATTTCACACTCAACTTCGCATATTACGTGAGGAACGTAATTTAACACTTGAAAATTTATCTCTAAAGACTACAATTGGTGTCGGGAAATTAGAACAATATGAAGCTGGAATAGAAGTGCCTTCCGTCCAGACTATTTTAAAACTATCTAACGCACTTGAAGTTCCTGCTTCTAATCTCTTAGATGGACTTCGTGTAAATTCATAATACAAAAAAAGAGCTTTCCCCTAGACTGGGGAAAGCTCTTTTAATTAGGTTCTGTTAAACAATATTGTTGAATTCCTCTTCAGGCTAACGCTTTCCTCAGGAGTTCCACTAGTCTCCTCATTCGCTATGCTCACTAAGAGATCTAGTTAGGACGCGGTTATATCTCTAAAGTCTCCGCCTTCCACTACAATCATAAAATAGAAGAGCAATAGAACATAACTTACGACTTAGTGACATAAAGCATTACTAGGACGAATAATCACATGAGTCAAAATCGAGAAAACTCCGCTGGGAAAACGAGACAATCTAACTCTGACATAATCGTAACTGTTTTGCGGAATATCAACAGTTACAGTTACAATTAAAATAACTTTAATTCAAATAAAGCAAAACAACAATTCATTGGAAATGAATAACTATCTTATTATACGATGCATTTTGCTTCGAATTTAACAGCAATTAATTTATACGCAATTTGAACACATTGCTCAATCGGAATCCACATCTCATAAGAATGTTCATAGACTTCTTGGATGCGTTTGGCAAGTTCTGAAGGATGATCAATCCCTTGAAGTGCTGCTACAACATCAGCCGTTTCTGTATCATAAGCTTCTAGACCCATATTAAAGGGGTCCCATTCTCTAAGTAAATTGACCGCTTTCCGATTCATTTCAATAGTTTCCATGATTTTTCACCTATTTACTTTTCATTAATAAAAGCTATGATACCATATTTATAAAAAAAGGAAAGAAGGAATTGTATTGAATTCATTTGAACATGTAATTGACCGACGTCATACTTGCTCTGTTAAATGGGATATGATGGAGACGATCTATGAGATTGAAGATGCATCAGATATCTTGCCAATGTGGGTAGCAGATATGGATTTTCATGCTCCTCAAGTCGTGATTGATGCACTTCATAAACGAATTAAACATTCTATCTTTGGCTATTCCTATACGAATGATGAGTGTAAAGACGCTATACGAGATTGGTTACTTCATAGACATAAATGGCAAACTCAAAATGAATGGATGCTTTTCCATCAAGGCGTCGTTCCAGCAATCGCTTCAATTATTGAAACATTCACTGCAAAAGGAGAGCGTATATTAGTCACGCCCCCTGTTTATCCACCGTTTTTTTCTATTCCTGAAAAGCAAGGTCGTCTAGTAGTTGAAAGCATCTTAATTGAAGACGAAGGTGCGTATCAAATAGACTTTGTTTCATTTGAGAATCAATTGAAATTAGGAGTAAAGTTATTCATTTTATGTAATCCCCATAATCCCGGAGGCATGGTTTGGACAAAAGAGAATTTAAAAGAAATTATTCGATTATGTGTGAAATACGATACGCTAATATTATCCGATGAGATTCACGGCGATTTAGTATTTCCAGAACATGAATTCATTCCCCTTGCCATGTTAGCAGGTGTTGAAGAGAGTCGAGTCATTACTTGTGTAGCTCCAACAAAAACCTTTAATATCGCCGGTGTTCAAGCGGCCGTTATAATTACGACAGACGAAGATAAACGCCGAATGCTAAAGGAAAATGGGATTGCTCACGGACAAATGGAACTGAGTCCATTTGCAGCTACAGCTTTAAAAGCCGCCTATGAACATGGTGGACCTTGGTTAGACGAATTAATGAATGTTCTATCCTCTAATATGGACTATGCAATTACTGAATTAACCAATATGGTTCCAGGTGTTAAAGTAAAAAAACCACAAGGTACATACTTATTATGGATTGATTATCGAGATACAGGATTATGTGAAACAACTGTTATGGAACTGTTGTTAAATAAGGGGAAACTTGCTTTAGAACCTGGTTCAAAATACGGTACAATTGGTACTGGCTATTTGAGAATGAATGTTGCTTGTCCTCGTCCTACATTAGAAGATGGCATATCACGCTTCATTACTGCAATGACTAGCTCAACATCAGCTTCATCCTGATGCTAGGAAAATTGAGGCAATCATGTGCTATTTTTCTATATTTTAAAAACAAGGTTGAGTTCGCCCTTAAAGACATTAAGAAAAAATCTTTAAAGCGCAAACTTAAAATCTTATCGATCCTTATAGAATAAAAAAAGGCTTAACCAAATCAATTTGGTTAAGCCTTTTTTAATTATTGCTGTTCTTTTTGTTTATCCAACTGTCGTTCGCGCAGAACACGTTCTTCTAATTCCCTCGTCTTTTCTTCTTGTTTTTTTGAAATTTTAAGAATCCAACGAAAAGTTAAGACGCAGAGGATTGCAAAAATCAAGAACTGAAAGGCAGCAGGAATATACGTAGACTTGTCTTCTGGAAAATACAGAAAGTTGACGATCCATAAGTTCAAGCGGAACACTTCCTAACTTATTTTTGAAGAACTTCAATCGACTCGATTTTAATATCTTCAAGTGGTTTGTCATTTGCATTTTTTTGAACTGTAGCCATTTCATCAACGACATCTAGACCTTCAACAACTTGACCAAAAACTGTATGACGGTTGTCTAACCAAGGAGTTCCACCATTTGTCGCATATGCTTCAATGATTTCTTCTGGGTATCCCGCTTGTTTTAATTGGTTTAACATTCCTGAATCTACACGGCTTGCTTGAACGATAAAGAATTGACTACCGTTTGTACCAGGCCCAGCATTTGCCATTGATAATGCACCACGTAGGTTAAATGCCTTATCTGAGAATTCATCCGCAAAAGTAGAACCGAAGATGCTTTCTCCACCCATTCCCGTTCCAGTTGGATCTCCACCTTGAATCATGAAATCTTGAATAATTCGGTGAAAAATAATTCCATCATAATAGCCATTTTCAGCGTGTGTAATAAAGTTTTCTACAGTTTTAGGAGCAACCTCAGGGAATAACTTAATTTTAATCGCGCCCATCGTTGTGTTCATAACTACTAGTGCTTCATTTGAAGCAATTTCTTTTGATAATTGTGGATACATAGCAATCTCTCCTTTATTTTCTGGAATTGTTTGGTGTGTCTCATCGATTGGTTTTTCAACTTTCTCTTCTTCAACACTCTTTTTTGTGCCACATCCTGCTAACAGGATAAATAGGCTAAATAATAACAGCCATCCTCTTTTTTTCATGTTCATTTCACCCTAAAATAGTCTATCATATTCTGTTCTTAATTTCAGTAATTAAGTCGTTCCACTTCCTTCGTAAAACGAAGTTTATTATACTTAATGTCCAATAAGAACTTTTTCGTTCGAATTTGAAAGAAGGGATTATTTGAGTGTACAACAAAAAAACTTTTACATTATGTGGATTTCTAACTTTTTGGTAGCTGGAACGGCGACTATGATAATGCCTTTCTTGTCACTATATATTAGTACAATGGGTAATTTCTCAGATGCTTATGTTCAAAAATGGTCCGGTTTAGTATTCGGAATAACCTTCGTCTCCGCATTCCTCATGTCCCCAATTTGGGGCCGGATCGCAGATCGCTTCGGCTATAAACCCATTTTAATCATCACCGGTTTTGGAATCTCCATCAGTATTTTCCTCATGGGATTTGTTCACTCTGTAGAATCGTTCTTTATATTACGATTATTTATGGGAGTGGTCACAGGATTCATTCCAACCTCACTTGCATTTATTAGCGCGCAAACTGCAAAGGAAGTCGCTGGAAAAACACTTGGCACACTTCAAATGGGCAGTGTTTCAGGCACATTATTTGGGCCCGTACTCGGAGGAATACTTGCAGATTCTTTCGGATTTCAATACACATTTTTCATTACATCTGTGGTTATAGCCCTTGCAGCTGTGTTAGTAATTATCGGAATTAGAGAAACTGTAAAGATATCTCCAGCAGAAGCCCACGTTTATTCTCGAAGAACAGTTTTATCTGGGATTCTTCATCATCGATTAGTTTTGAACGTCATGATAATTACGGCTTTAATTCAAATTGGAAATTTTAGCATCCAACCACTGTTATCATTGTACGTGACAGGTTTAACTGACTCTTCTCAAACGGCTGTACTTGCCGGAATCACGTTTAGCGCTGCTGGGGTAGGAAACCTATTGTTTGCGAGGAAGTGGGGGCAACTTGGAGATTTAATTGGCTATGAAAAAGTATTAAGCATACTGCTTATTTTAGCTTTCCTCTTCATAATTCCACAAGGACTAGTGACGGAACTTTGGCAACTCATCGCATTACGTTTACTATTTGGGATCGCAGTTGGTGGGCTTATTCCAGTCACCACGGCATTAATCAGACGTGAATCTCCAATTGAAATACAAGGAGAAATGTTGGGGTATAACACAAGCTTCCGCTTCTTCGGTAACATCATCGGACCTATGTTTGGCGGCATGGTAAGTGGCTACATTGGAATTTCTTCTGTATTTTTCATTACTGGTGCCTTATTCTTGATTTCCTTTTTCGTGTTACTGGCTACTAGAAAAACACCAGATCAAGATTTCGAATCCGTTTTATTAAATGAAGAAGCTCATCAACAAATTTAATAGATATGTCAAAACGTTTGTCTTATATGGGAAGCATTCAGCTCGTTAACAAAATCATATTAATTAAGATAAAACTATAATTTTGTTTCTCATTTTTTGCACGCTATCTAAAAAGCTGATGGTCGGCTATTTAATTCGCTTTCCGCGGACGACACATGGGGTCATACGGTCCCACATGACAAACGAAATGAATATATGCTTATGTAAGCCATTAAAATCTTTTTCAGTTACATTCACTTTCTTTTTTAGAAAAAGATTGATAATCAATAGCCACTTCTATTTTATGGACGATGTATTCATACGCTAGTGGCTGATTAGTCCTCGGGTTATTCAACTAATCATGGTTATGCATAAAACATCTACAGTTTACCTCAAGTCATCCCTGAAGAAATAGGAATGAAATGACCGACTCCTGTGGGAAGCGAAGACGTCGAATTCCACTCGAGCTTTGCTCGAGTGAGTTCGGCGCAAGCCCACGAAAAGCGGTCATTTCATGTATGTATCTCTCTATTTTTAAAAATGATGGTCGGCAATTTCTTTCGCTTTTCGTGGACGAAACGCTAGCCCCTCAGAATCAGCTGTGTATAACAGCTGATTCTGAGGGGCTAGCTGGTCTCGTTTTTCCGCAGGAGTTTTCAGAATTAATCGACCATCTTATTATTGAAATCTTTAGAAGACATACACTTACAGAAGAGAACTCTGTTGAATGATGTAGTGGCTAAAACATCTGCTCCTGCGGTTACTCGTCGCAAAGGTATTGGTCATTCGACCAATCTCTTTCCTGCGGTTACTCGTCGCAAAGGTATTGGTCATTCGACCAATCTCTTTCCTGCGGTTACTCGTCGCAAAG
>JBFGKX010000054.1:0-12555 GCA_041576455.1 Paenisporosarcina sp.
AACTCATATTTAAGAACCCCCGATAGGTCCTAAAAAATTCCTAACTTATCAATGCGTTCAATGGCTTCTTCTATGCGGTGTTCATCAACTAATAAACCTACACGAATATAACCTTCTCCGTATTCTCCAAAGCCGATTCCAGGAGCTACGACGACATCTGCGTCGTTTAATAGTTTATCTGCGAAACTTTGACTCGTGAAACCTTTCGGAACAGATAACCAAGCAAAGAATGAGCCTCTTGGGGCTTCTACTTGCCACCCGATCCGATTGCATGCGTTTATCAGTACGTTACGTCGACTTTCATAGCGATCTACTAGAGCGGTTACACATAATTGACTATCATTTAATGCAGCGACTGCTGCATGTTGCACAGCTGGAAATAGACTAACGAATAAATGATCTTGGATCAAGTTAAGGGCTTCTATCATTTGAGCATTTCCGACAGCAAAGCCGATTCGCCATCCAGCCATATTATAAGTTTTCGAGAGCGTATACATTTCAATTCCGACATCTTTTGCGCCCTTGGCTTGTAGAAAACTTACCGGTTTTTCGCCATCAAATCCAATGGCTCCATAAGCAAAATCGTGTGATACCGCAATATCATTTTCTTTGGCAAATGCCACCGTATGATTAAAAAAATTCAAGTCTGCTGTAGCACCTGTTGGATTGTTTGGGTAGTTTAGGTACATGAGTTTTGCGCGCTTTTTACTATCTTCTGACAGAGACGTGTAATTTGGTAGAAATTTGTTGTCTGCAATTAGTGGTAACGTTTCATATTCCACATCCGCCATTACTACCCCTGATAAATAGTCGGGGTATCCTGGATCTGGTAACAACATTAAATCACCAGGATTTAGTACCGCCATTGGTAGTTCAACAAGTCCGATTTTTGTGCCAAATAAAACAGCAACTTCGGTTAGTGGGTCAATGTCAACGTTGTATTCACGCTTATAAAAGTCAGCAGCGGCTTCTTTTAACTCACTAATTCCTCTAAATGGTGAGTATTTGTGATTCATCGGATCTTCAGCAGCTTCTTGTAGCACTTTTACGATATGTGGAGGTGTTGGCTGGTCAGGGTTCCCTTGACCAAAATTAATAATATCTCTTCCTTGGGTGATGGCATCACCTACTTTTTGAACGAGTGATGCGAAAAATTGTGGAGGTAATTGTTGTAGTTTCTTAGAAAGTTCCATGGCGATTCCTCTTTTTCTTAAATAGTTGCAATCATCAGACAAATATTATAGTCTTTTCTGTATCTTGTCTATAGGTGGTGTACCCATGAAAATCGCATGCATTCAGCTTGACGTAGCGTTTGCTGAGCCAAAAAAAAATTTTCAAAACGTTCAAAAATACATAGAAAAGGTCGCAAGTGAGGGTGCTGAGCTCGTTGTATTACCGGAAATGTGGAATACCGCATATGCATTAACAAAGTTAGAACAACTTGCAGATATAGAAGGAAATCAGACAAAAAAGTTTCTATCCGAATTGGCACGAACACATCATGTTCACATTGTAGGTGGTTCAGTTTCAACTAAAAAAGGAAGTAATTTCTACAATACGATGTATGTGTATTCAAACGAAGGAAACCTTGTGGCTGAATATGATAAAGCTCATTTATTTCGATTGATGGATGAACATCTGTATTTGCAAGCTGGCAATCAAGAAAATGTGTTTTCACTAGGTTCTATTCAAGCAGGTGGGGTCATATGTTATGATCTAAGGTTTCCTGAATGGTTACGAGCACATGCATTGGCAGGAGCGAAAGTGCTCTTTGTACCAGCACAATGGCCAAAAGCTCGAATTGATCATTGGAAAATCTTACTTCAAGCCCGTGCAATCGAAAACCAGTGTTTTGTAATTGCAGTAAATCGAACTGGTGTTGATCCTAACAATCAGTTTAATGGTCAATCAATGATTATTGCACCTTGGGGGAAAGTGTTATGGACAGGTGCTGAAGAAGAAGGTTATGCAGTAATTGATGTTGATTTTTCTGAAGTAGAAGAAGTACGTACACGTATCCCTGTGTATGAAGATCGCAGACCAACGATATATAATTCATTGTTAGAAAAGTTATAATTTTCACAAAAAGTGTTTGACACAGGTAAGAAAACATCGTAAGATTTAGTTCGAACAACAAAACAACTACATATGGAAACTTATCAAGAGAGACCGAGGGACAGGCCCTATGACGTCCGGCAACCCCCAGCATGAGCTGGGTAGGTGCCAATTCCTACAGAATGAACTCATTCTGAAAGATAACCTTAAAATCCATTTTTCGGTGCCTCTTTCATGATGAAAGGGGCATTTTTTATTTGGCGAAAAGGAGCTTACGATGATACGAATACATGACTTATCGAAAGAGTATAAAACGAAAAAGGGTTCGATCGTGGGTGTTAACCGAGTAAATCTCACTATCAACAAAGGAGAAATTTTTGGGATTGTTGGATATTCAGGAGCTGGTAAAAGTTCTTTGCTAAGGTGTATTAACTTACTGGAACGGCCCACAAGTGGACAAATTGAAGTGAACGGGAAAAATCTCACAGAACTAAAAGGAGAAGAATTACGGAAAGCCCGTTTGAAAATGGGCATGATTTTTCAACACTTTTACTTGATTAGTCAAAAAACAGTTGGTGAAAATATTGCTTTCGCTCTAAAAGCAGCAAAGACGCCGAAAGAAAAAGTGACACCTCGTGTATTAGAACTACTCGAGATGGTGGGCCTAACCGATAAGAAAGATGTGTTTCCCGCCCAACTAAGTGGTGGTCAAAAGCAAAGAGTTGGCATCGCCCGTGCACTGGCTAATAATCCATCGGTGTTATTGTGTGATGAAGCCACCTCAGCGCTAGATCCAAACACCACACTATCAATTCTGCGGTTACTTAAAAAAATTAATCGTGAATTAAATATTACCATTGTGTTGATTACCCATGAAATGAATGTGGTTAAAGAAATTTGTGACCGTCTAGCAGTGATGCAAGATGGACGAGTTCTCGAAGAAGGAAGAGTTTATGACATTTTCTCAAACCCAAAAGAGGAATTGACGAAAGAGTTTATTAGCAGCGTTGTATCGTTTGAAGTTCCTCAAACTATTTTGAATCAAGTCACTGGGCGGATTGTGAAGGTCCTATTCAGAGGGAGTGTAGCGGGTGAAGGGGTTATTTCGGATACGGTTCAACAATTTGATGTAAGAGGAAATTTTCTGCACGGAGCGATTGAATATATTCAAGAAATGCCTCTTGGGTTGTTTTTAATGGAAATCCAAGGCCATCCAGACAATATCACAAGGGCCATTACATATATGGAAGGACGAGGAGCACAAGTGGAGGTGATGAGAAATGGGCATTGATATTCAGCATGTCATTGAGATGTGGCCAGACATCCTTAAGGCATTCGGACAAACAATGTACATGATTGGCATATCATTGACAGTTGCGATTTTAATCGGACTACCACTTGGCATTGTGCTTTTCATAACTGATAAAGGATTATTTTTAGAAAATCGATTTGTCAAAACGACGCTTGGTGTCGTTGTAAATTTGGTGCGATCCATACCATTTATTATTTTACTAGTAGCGTTGATCCCATTAACCAAATTACTAGCAGGTTCGACGATTGGGCCAGCAGCAGCAAGTGTCTCACTATCGGTTGCAGCCATTCCATTTTTTGCACGAATCGTTGAAACATCGTTACGCGAAATTGATAAAGGGGTGATTGAAGCGGCAGTAGCAGTTGGGGCTACCCCGTGGATGATTATCAAAGATGTATTATTGCCGGAAGCAAAATCTAGCATTGTACAAGGAGTTACATTAACCATCATTAGTTTAGTTGCTTACTCTGCGATGGCTGGTGTGGTTGGCGGAGGAGGAATCGGAGACTTAGCGATTCGCTTTGGCTATTATCGTTATGATAATACGATCATGATTGTCACAGTTGTCATTTTAATTGTACTCGTTCAAATTATTCAACAGTTAGGTGATTGGACGTCTAAAGCAATAGATAAACGATAAAAGGGAGAGAAACAGAGATGAAAAAAGGATTATTGACGATTTTTTTACTAGTATTAGCAACGGTACTTACTGCATGTGGAGGAAATAATAGTGAATCAAAAGGGAACGCAGATAATGATAAATCAGTGAAATTAGGCGGAACAGCAGGACCTTATAGTGACATGTTGAACACCGCAATTAAACCAGCTCTTGAAGAAAAAGGCTATAAAGTTGAGATTGTTGAATTCAGTGATTACATACAGCCGAATAATGCATTAAATAATGGAGATATTGATGCGAATCTTTTCCAACACACGGTATACTTAGAAAACTTCTCGAAAGAAAATAACATGGACTTAACTGGTTTAATCACAGTGCCAACAGCGCCAATGGGCATTTACTCAACTAAATTTAAGACACTCGACGAAATTGAAAACGGAGCAACAATTACAATTCCAAATGACCCAGTTAACGCAGCCCGTGCGTTATTAATTTTACAGGACAATGGATTGATTAAATTAGATCCTAACGCAGAGTCATTGAAGGTATCTGAAAAAGACATTCAAACCAATGCTAAAAACTTAGTATTTCAACCAATTGAAGCGGGACAACTTCCACGTTCAGTAGATAGTGCAGACTTAGCGGCAGTACCAGGAAACTTTGCTTTAGCGGCAGATATGAATTTGTTGGATGCTCTAGTTTTAGAAAACATGCCAGATCAATATCGTAATCTAGTTGCTGTAACAACGGCAAACAAAGACTCACAACTAGCAAAAGACTTAATTGAAATTATAGAGGCACCGAAATTTGAAGAAATTATTAACACAAAATTTGAAGGCTTTGGAAAACCGGAGTGGATGAATAACCGATAAGGTCGAATAGAAGCGTAGACGTGTTTGAGATAGATTTTCCAGACACCTTATACCAAGGCAAGAAATAAAGATGTTCCTGTTAGAATCCGTCAAAAGATATCTAAAAATAGATTCAACAAATAGCGAATATCAGTTTATCCTGACACGTATACTTAGAACTCCTTACTGCGGTAGGGGGTTCTTTCTTGCTCATTAGGATTGATATCCGTCACAATAGCGATATGAACAATCTGGGAGGAAAAATTAATGAAGCTAATTGCGCGCATTTTTGTAAGGTTTTTTTCTGAACGGTTTTTTGATGAAGCCGCACAGACAGCTTACTATCTCCTCTTATCGATCTTGCCTTTTTTGCTTTTCATCCTCTCACTAATAAGTTATTTTCCGGTCGACGCTCAACAAATTTTAAACTTCTTGAAACCATTTGCACCAGGTGATTCATTTGCACTTATTGAAGACAATGTCATGAATATTTTATCTTCTGGAAAAGGTCGAGTATTATCCCTAAGTTTATTATCCGCATTTTGGGTTTCGTCCATGGCGGTGCAAGCTCTTTCACGCGCTTTAAATGAGGCAAATGGGATAAAAAGCAATTTATCTTATTGGAAAGGGTTAATTCGAGACTTAGGCGTCACGCTATTATTTATGGCACTTGTCCCATTAATTCTATTTTTGCCCTTCATTGAAAGCAGCTTGCATTGGATCGTATCTCGGGCAGGGACGCTTGATGATTGGCGAGGGTGGATCTATATTTGGCCAACTGTAAAATGGGGCCTTGGGTCAATATTTTTGTTCCTATTTTTTCTTTTGTTCTTTAAAATTGTGCCAAATGAAAGACAAACTTTTAGAGAAGTGTGGCCTGGGGCAATTTTATCAGCAATCGGTTGGCAGGTTGTATCTTTACTTTTTGCAGATTATGTAGCGAGTGTTAATTACACCCGATTATATGGCCAACTTGCAGGAATAATTGTACTGGTTCTATGGTTTTACTTAACGGCGATAGTAATTCTACTATCAGGACTACTGAATGCTGAAGTGAGGAAGATTCGAGTACATTTACAAGGTTAGTATGAACTTAATTACTTACCAGTGAAACTTTTTTACCAATCAGTGAAAAAGATGTTTCTACTTACAATTGTTTGTTAAGAATGAAGTGAACAATTCATTCAACTCAATTGAGGAGGCAACACAATGGGTGAAAATAGCAAAGACAAACAATTACAGCCATTTCGAGTAGATGACCGCAATCAAAAAATGACGACGAACCAAGGGTTAAAAGTTTCAGAAGATGAGTTTTCTTTGAAAGCTGGTTTACGCGGTCCGACATTATTAGAAGACTTTCATTTTCGTGAAAAAATGACGCATTTTGACCATGAGCGAATTCCTGAGCGAGTTGTACATGCGAGAGGATTTGCTGCTCATGGTGAGTTTGAATTATATGAATCAATGGAGCAGTATACAAAAGCGGAATTTCTGACGAATACGTCGATAAAAACACCTGTATTTGTGCGTTTTTCCACTGTTGTTGGATCACGAGGGTCAGCGGAGGTCGTACGAGATGTGCGTGGATTTGCGACGAAGTTTTATACCAATGAAGGAAATTATGACTTGGTAGGAAACAACATGCCAGTGTTCTTTATCCAAGATGCGATCAAGTTTCCAGATTTGGTACATGCGTTAAAACCTGAGCCTCATAATGAAATGCCTCAAGCTGCAAGTGCCCATGATACATTTTGGGATTTTGTTGCCAACAATCAAGAATCTGCACATATGGTCATGTGGCTGATGTCCGACCGTGCCATCCCTCGGAGTTTCCGTATGATGGAGGGATTTGGTGTCCATACGTTCCGTTTTATTAATGCAGACGGAAAAGCTCATTTTGTAAAGTTTCACTGGAAACCAGCGCTAGGTGTGCATTCTGTGGTATGGGATGAGGCACAAAAAATTAATGGAAAAGATCCTGATTTCCATCGTCGTGATTTATATGAGTCGATTGAAAAAGGAGATTTCGTTGAATATGAATTGGGCGTGCAATTATTAGAAGAAGACGAGGAGTTCAAATTTGATTTTGATGTTTTAGATGCCACGAAGATATGGCCAGAAGAAGATGTACCCGTCAAAATCATCGGGAAGATGACACTCAATCGAAATGTTGACAATGTTTTTGCCGAAACGGAACAAGTGGCCTTCCATCCAGGTCATCTTGTTCCTGGAATCGATTTTACGAATGATCCTCTCTTACAAGGTCGTTTGTTCTCCTATACCGATACTCAATTGATTCGTTTAGGAGGACCAAATTTTCATGAACTGCCGATTAATCGCCCAGTATGTCCATTCCATAACAATCAACGGGATGGCTATAATCGAATGACCATCAACAAAGGACCTGTTAGTTATCATGCAAATTCACTCGCGAATAACACGCCCGCCACCTCATCTCCTGAAGAAGGTGGGTATGAGCATTATCAAGAGAAAGTGGAAGGGCGGAAGGTACGTAATCGAAGCGATAGTTTTAGGGAACATTTCTTCCAAGCAACTCTGTTTTGGAACAGTATGAGCCTTCCAGAAAAAGACCATATAGTAGATGCTTTTAGTTTTGAAATAGGGAAAGTGAAAGATAAGTCTGTCCAACAACAAGTTGTTGATATGTTCGCGAATGTTAGCTTGGAGTTGGCAACTAAAGTAGCTGATGCTGTAGGAGCAAATCTACCAACTGGTAATGGTTCTAACGTGACAAAAAAATCCCCAGCACTTAGTCAAGAGAACATGGTTAAAAAACCAAACACCCGAAAAGTGGCCGTAATTGCCAGTCGAGAGGGAGACGCAAGTTATCTTGAAAGAATAGTTAATGGATTTAAAAAAGCTCAATTAAATGTAGAAATTGTGAGCGATAAACTAGGGAACATAGGTGAGCTACCGATTGACCATACGTTTTTGACGGCTGACCCAGTATTGTTTGACGCGATTTATGTAGTGAGTATGAGTGAAGAGAAGAAATTTAATAAAGAATGTACCCGTTATGTTACGGAAGCATTCAATCACTATAAAGCAGTGGGGGCAACTTCCAAAGTAGCAGCTGTTCTTAAAGGCAAGGAAGGTCCTGGTGTTGTGAAAGACGATGACATCATGCCATTTGTTGAGATAGTTACGGCACACCGCCACTGGAATCGAGTTGTTTAAATGAAGAAGCTTGAATATAGGCTTTTTTCCTGGAGACGAATATGTAAACACATAAAAATGCAATCCTCTTAAACGTGGATGGCGTTAGACGGTAGACAAACATTAAAATGAATGAATATAACTGTATACGATTGGAATGACCGCTTTCCGTGGGTTCGGCGCCTTCGCTTTCCTACAGGAGTCGGTCAATTCATTCGTACTTCTATAGAGTGACAGAAGATGATCAGTAGAAAAAATTAAGCCAAAACATATTGAAAATGAAGATGTATAAATAACTTTTAACGAATAAGCACAGCGTCCGCGGAATAGAAGCATATATTCATAATTCAATATTTTATTCGTGATGTGAGTGAATGTACTTAAACGATTGTAAAGGCTTATATAAAAGTATCTCTTTATTTAATTTTAATCGTAAGATGGTCGGCTATTTTGTCCGCAGAAAACGAAGATCTAGCCGACCATCATCTTTTTTTGAGAGGTTATAAAAGATAAGAAGACGAATTTTATCCTTAAGTATTGATTATTATTCTTTTGTCTACAAGTTAACGCAATCCTCTTCATCATGGATTTCGTTTTTATTACTTCACGATAAAAGCTTTTTTAACGTGATCGTGCAAGTCTTCACCTTTTGTTACATGAATTTGAACTTCATACGTTCCGGGTTCTGTAAAGGTATATTCTGTTTGGTAAACGCCTGTTCCTTTTTCAGGTGCTTCCACCCATGTATGGTGGTCTACATCGCTACGAGAAATCTCATATCGAACACGCGCGCCCTCTAATGGTGCATTTAATAAGGAAACATTTGTGACTAATACGACTGCTTCTCCAACAGTAGACGAGCCTTCGTCGAATTCAATCTTCACACCTTGAGTGATTTGGCTTGATTCACCATGTGTTTCCACGTCAGAGGTGTTGCCACCTGTGACAGTTACTTGTTTTACAGGCATCGTATGCATGTCTCGTGCGGTAACGTGTGAAGTGATATCATATAGGCCATTTGATTTGAACGTGTATATAATGGTGTAGTGCTGATCGTTGTTTAATGAAGCATTAATCAATTCTTTATCGCCAGAAGTTAGATTCTTAATTTCAAATTTTACCTCATCAGCGTCATCTACAGTTTCCCCGCCTTGAGTTATGAAAGCAGTGAAACTGACTTCTTCGCCTATCATTGCTGTTTGAGGAACGGTTAAATCGACTTCCACAAGTTCTGGCATTTCAGTTATCACTGTCGATTTAGGTGCATCATTTGTTCCACATCCACTAAGCATAAGAGCGGCAAGGAACGAACCTATCAGTAAAAATTGTTTCATTCTTTATGCGCCTCACTTCTATTATTTGATGCCATTGTAGCAAAATAACACCTGCTGAACTGTGACAAAATCATGAATGCAGTTGTCTTATAATGTGTAGGAACATTGAAGAGCGTGACAAGAATTGAGTAAAACGGAAAAAACAAACGCTAAGTGAGCTCTTCTCATATTTTCACTACACGTTTCACCATATGATGAAATGCGCTTCCATAAATTTCCCAAGGTTCTGCGATATGATAGCCTTTACGCTCATATAACCGAATGGCTGCAGCCTTTTCAAGTTCCACGTTGAGTGCGATTTTAGAAAAGCCAGCACCATGTGCAATGTGTTCTGCATGCGCTAATAATAAACTACCGACGCCTTGCCCTCTCGAATTCGCATGTACACAGATTGTATCTAGATAATATTCATCTTCATGTGCTTCAGGAGGAATGCTGATCGAGGTTAACGTTTTTCTATACAACCATGTTACTAAATTAGCATCTAAACGAACGGCCTCAAATCCAGAATATAGAACCATTACACCTATAATTGAAGCCTTTTTTTCTGCAATATATGTGTTCAAGTAAGAGTGTCGATTGTCTTCACGCTGAAACAATTTGATTAACTCTTGTTTCACGTTGTTTGAATCGGTCTCACCCGTCATTTGTTCCGCGATGTCTCCTATCGCATCAATGATGAGCGGGACGGCTGCACTTGCATCAGTTGGGCAAGCTTTTCGTATTGTATAGGTCATTATCTTCAACTCCCTTATTTTACTATACCAAAAATTCCGAATTCCCTCATACGCCGTAGTTCATGTTACTCTAGAATTACTAAATTACTGGAGGATGGTTAAAATTCAGTCTAAAAAAGCTTACGTCCTCACATACGGGGATGCATTTGTAGATTATATTGCAGATGATCAAACGAATACTTCTTTTTCAATGTTTTTGGGTGGAGCTACGGTAAATGTAGCCGTTGGTGTTGCTAGACTCGGTGTGCCTTCTGCATTTATTACCATTACGGGTGACGATGCAACTTCTGAATTTGTACGTGGTGAACTTGAAGCGGAAGAAATCATCATGAAATATGCAAAAATTGAACCTGAAAAGCGAGTGAGCGGCGTGTATGTTCATTTGACAGAAGACAATGATCGTATTTTTCAACAATATATTGATGATGCGCCAGACATTCAAGTATCGGTGAATGATATTAAAGAAGAAGCATTCATAGAAGCCTCTATTTTAAATCTGTGTTCTGGAACCTTATTTCAACCAACAGCACTAGAAACATCTAGAAAAGCAATAGAATATGCAAAAAAACATGGAGTGTTGTTAGCATTTGATGCAAATATTCGTCCGTTACGTTGGGACAGTGAAACCCAGTGTCGTGAGACTATCTCATCTTTCTTTAAAGACGCGGACTTGTTGAAATTTACGGAAGAAGAATTGACGTTTTTAACTGAAACCCATTCTTTAGAAGAAGGTCTTGCGAAGATTGCGCATTTGGATGTTCCAATCATCTTAATTACGGCAGGTGAACATGGAACTTATGCGGTATTAAATGGACAAGTGCAACATGTCTCTGTAGAACCAGTTGTTCCAGTGGATACGACAGGAGCAGGAGATGCCTTTATGGCAGGTATTTTACGCTATGTTCATTTAAATGGGTTGCCACAAACAATGGACTCACTGATTGAGTGTACTTCATTCGCCAATGAGCTAGGTGCGTTAGCGACGACAAAAGCAGGTGCGTTAACAGCTATGCCACGCCTTGCTGAATTAAATTTAAATAAAAAATCTGTCTACTGATATATTAGTAGACAGATTTTTTTACGCACAGTTAAATATTGCTCATGAAAATCCAAAAAATATGCAGGATTTCATATCTACAAATAGGAAAAAATTGTGTGATAGTGCATAGCCTTTAAACGATGTCTGTTAATTATTTATGAGAAGGACTGTTGATGCTGATATTTACAGTCAACACAACACCAGTCCGTTTCATTAAATGAGCGCGTGTAAAGGATTCATCTAAAAACGCAAAAACATCATGAATATCTCCATGAATACCGATAGAATCATAAACGGTGTTTTTAAATATCCCACGTTCTTGCGCATGAATGATCTCTTGATGAATGACTGATTGATGGATGGGTGTATTTAAGGAATACAGTACGTACTGTGCCGATACGTATTGCTTCATTTCGCGAATCGTAGGTTCGTTAAGCGCAAGGTTCTCTTTCTCGATTTCAAAGGTTTCTTCGGTGCCATCAATAGAAAAAGTTCCGTTAAATGCAATATGTGTACCTGATTTGGATGCGTAGATGGCAATGGCTTTCGCAGAATCAAACAGATGTAGTTGTTTTCCACGCAACACCGTACTTACATCATTTGTGTGCACCGAAAGGTTCTCTGTATTTGCTTCACGTAATGCCCCTTTGATAATTTCGATAAAATTGTCTGCCATTGGATGAAGTGAGAATCGCAATCCGACAGTCGAACTTGTATGGGTACTTTCATTTAGACTCATTTCACTTGCTCCTTTTGATGAGTTGAGAAATTCCGTACTTCCAATTGAATCATTTTTTCGGTGCATAGCTACGGTGGGACGGTACGGATATATGAGGATTTGAGAGTAGTTGGAACATGTACTAAACCATAATGAGACCACACTTCGGTGTAAGCTAATTTACCTAATGAACGAAAGGGCCTCAGATGAATTGGATACAAGTTTAAAATAGCAAAAAAAGACGCCCATGTCACGTTAGGTGTATAGGATTTGTTGTTCAGTTCAATGCTTTACTGTTAAATAATCGGTTTAAAGACAAGTAGAAAAAAGGAAGAATTTGTTTAAAAAGAAGGGAATTATTAGGTGTCTGTAGAAAAAGAAGTAGTCATTTAAAGATTAAATCATAAATAAAATGAATACATAAGTTCTTATTCTGAATTTTTCTTGATACAACAAATTATCAGTTGGAGAAGGAGTGATGGAGATGGAAGCGTTTCAAGGTGTTTCATGGGGGTTAATTGCCCCTCTATTTGTTATTCAACTTATGTTACTCATCATCGCACTTATCGATTTGTCGAAAATCACTAAGACGAATGGACCTAAATGGATTTGGGCATTGGTCATCATTTTTATGAATATATTGGGTCCAATCATATACTTCATTGTTGGCAGGAGACAATCATGAAGCCGATCGTTAAAGTGAGTAATTTATC
>JBFGKX010000055.1:0-12426 GCA_041576455.1 Paenisporosarcina sp.
CAAAGATAAATGTACAAATTGTATCCTTTTAAATGGATGAATCATCTTATGTTTAAGGACATTTTTATTTTTAATATTAAATGAAAAATAAATTTCATGAAATGGCCGCTTTCCGTGGGCTCGCGCCGAACTCACTCGAGCGTTGCACGAGTGGATTTCGGCGTCTTCGCTGTCCCACAAGAGTCGGTTATTTCATTCATAGTTCTTTAGAAAGAGATAGAAGGTAAGCATGAAAATGATTCGTTGGAAAAGCTAACGAATCAGGAGCTTGTCCCATATCGGCAAATCGTTCATAAATAAAATGATCGGTTATTTCTGAAGACTCCTGCGGAAAAGTAAAATAAGCTAGACCCCATAGACTCAACCGTTTCGATGCGGGAAAACGAATGGAATAATTGACAATATACTTTATCGATAGCGTGCAAAAGATAAGAATACGAATTTTTCTCATCTCATATTGATCACTTTTCGTTTGTTAATAAGTAAAGCTCGTCTCAAAAGAGACGAGCTTTCAGCTTGTTTGCAAATATTAATAAGGTTATTAAGCCTTTCTTTCAAAGAGTTGAATCATTTCAATCATAACTTTCGTCGCTCTTTCCATGTTATCTACCGAAATATATTCATATTTTCCATGATAATTTTCGCCACCTGTAAAAATATTCGGAGTCGGCAGACCCATGTAAGATAATTGAGAACCATCTGTCCCTCCGCGAATCGGAATGACTAAAGGATTAATCGATAAGTTAGTCATGGCTTCATGTGCAATGTCGACAATTTCTTTAACAGGTTTAATTTTTTCACCCATGTTAAAATATTGATCATTCAATTCTACTGATATTGAATTTTGCCCATACTCTTCTTGAATCTTTGTTGCAGCTTCTTCAAATAAAGCTTTTTTGGCTTCGAATTTTTCACGATCGAAGTCACGAATGATGTAGGAGAGTTTTGCTTCCTCAACATGTCCGCTGAAATTCATCAGATGTATAAATCCTTCATACCCTTCAGTTTTTTCAGGGACTTCGTCTACAGGCATATGCGATTGAAACTTCATTGCAATGGTTATTGCATTCACCATTTTGTCTTTTGCGGAACCAGGATGAACGCTTGTGCCACGTGTTGTTACTTTTGCACCCGCTGCATTGAAGCTTTCAAACTGAAGTTCTCCCAAGGGACCACCATCCATGGTATAAGCATATTTAGCATCAAACTTTTCAACGTCGAATTTATGAGGGCCACGACCAATTTCCTCGTCTGGCGTGAAGGCAATACGAATTTTCCCATGTTTAATGGTCGGATTTTTAATTAAATATTCCATTGCAGTCATAATTTCAGCGATTCCTGCTTTATTGTCAGCCCCAAGCAATGTCGTGCCATCTGTCGTAATTAAAGTATGGCCAATATAATTGTTGAGTTCTGGGAAATCGGAAGGGGACATCACCGTATTTTCATTTAAATAAATGTTTCCCCCTTCATAACAATCAATACGCTGTGGATTAACATTTTTCCCTGTATAATCCGTTGCGGTATCCACATGGGCTAAGAAACCAATTGTAGGCAATTCGCGATTAGAGGTTGAAGGCAAAGTAGCAAATAAATATCCATTATCATCTAATGAAATCTCTTCCATTCCAATAGATGCGAGTTCTTTTTCTAGAACATGTAGTAAATCCCATTGCCCAGGTGTTGATGGACAAGTAGAGCTATTCGCATCAGATTGTGTATCTATTTTAGCGTAACGTATAAGTCGTTCAATTAATTTTTCTTGCATGACATTTCACTCCTTTAATTTGGACTAACTTACTATGAGTTTATCATTATCTGAATCATCTAGGAATCCAGATGATGTGAAAAAGCAGGTAAAAGAAATAGGGTCGTACTTTATATAATGTAACCATCCCCATTTATTGGGTTGGAGGGCATAGCGATGAGAGTATATATCGCATTAATATGTACTGAATCCGATGATACATACTAGAGAAAAATAGCAGAATATTTATATGGAAAATATGTCCTTAATGCTTCCAAATAGCTCATGTAAAAAGAGCTAATAAAATTAAGAGTGGTCAACATCCTCCTGGAAACTAAAGCACACAGAATAAACATGAAGAGCTCTTATGGGCCAATAATCTGTTATTAGAATTAGTAAGATAAGCAGTTATAATCCGATAGAGTCAAATCTCTAATCGCTTGCAAACATATTTCCAATAATAGTTGCAGTTCCTTGTATACCATCAGAATTTATCCACAAAAGATAATGGTGAACGAGATTAACTATGGCTACAGCTACAGCAAGATTGACATACTCAACTCCTTTTTCTTCTTGCTCTTTAGCATTTTAGAGGTAAACTGAAATTTCGAAAAATTTAAATATTTTTCTTGACTATTTTGGAATTAAAAACATATACTGTTCTTCAAGATGGAAAATTGAATCAAATACTCTTATCAAGAGTGGCGGAGGGAATAGGCCCTACGATGCCCAGCAACCGGCAAGTGATGAACTTGCAAAGGTGCTAATTCCTACAGATTTCTTCATGTGGATCTGAAAGATAAGAGGAGGTATACGCATTTGCGAGCCCCTCTTCTAAAGTGAAGAAGGGGCTTTTTGTATTCCAAAACTCCTCTTTCTCCTCCACACTTCCGTCTAAACCATTTATTAGGAGGGAAAACAATGACAAATCTTCAACCAGAAACATTACTTTTACACGGTGGGCAGGAGCCAGATTCAATTACGGGTTCTCGAGCTGTACCCATTTACAAAACAACTTCTTTTGTGTTCAAGGATACTGAGCATGCTCAAAATTTATTTGCGTTGCAAGAGGCAGGAAATATTTATTCGCGCATAGGAAATCCCACAGTGGATGTATTTGAACAACGAATTGCTTTACTTGAAGGGGGGACTGCCGCAGTAGCGCTTTCAAGTGGAATGGCAGCCATTGCATTTTCTATTCTAAATATTGCTGGAACAGGTGATGAAATCGTTGCTGCTAGTAATTTGTATGGTGGCACTTATAATTTGTTTGCAAACACTCTCCCTAGGTATGGAATTACAGTGAAATTTGTTGACTCAACAAATCCTGAAAATTTTCGTGAAGCCATTTCTGATAAAACCAAAGCAGTGTTTGGTGAAATTATTGGAAACCCAAGCCTCCACGTGTTTGATGTAGAAGCAGTTTCTAGCATTGCGCATGACAACGGAATACCGTTAATTATAGATAATACCTTTGCAACTCCATATGGATGTAATCCAATTCAATTTGGTGCAGATGTAGTCGTTCATTCAGCAACAAAGTGGATTGGTGGGCATGGCACATCTATTGGAGGAGTAGTAGTGGATGCAGGTACGTTTGACTGGAATAACGGGAAGTTTCCAGAGTTCACAGAGCCGGATCCAAGTTATCATGGATTGCGCTATGCAATTGACGTTCCTCAGGTCGCATTCGCCATTAAACTTCGTGTTCAATTACTGCGAGACTTTGGTCCATGTCTAAGCCCAGAAAATGCATTTGCTTTCCTGCAAGGTCTAGAAACATTGCATTTACGTGTGCCGAAACACAATGAAAATGCTGCAGCAGTGGCTTCTTATTTAGCGAATCATCCAGCAGTAGAGTGGGTCAGTTACAATGGAATCAATTCTCATCCATCACATCAACTGGCGAATAAATATTTAAAGAATGGATACGGTTCAATCGTGAACTTTGGCATCAAAGGAGGTCGAGACGCTGGGAGAAAGGTTATTGATAATGTCCAAATCTGGTCTCACGTGGCCAATGTAGGTGATGCTAAGTCGCTTATTATTCACCCAGCTTCTACTACGCATCAACAATTGAGTGGAGAGGAACTGAAAAAATCAGGTGTCACAGAAGAATTGATTCGACTTTCAGTAGGGTTAGAGTCGGTAGAGGATTTACTTGCAGATTTAGAGAAAGCGATTAATCAAGCAATCGTGGTTCCAAACTAATTTGGAGGTGAGTACCGTGGTAAATGGAAGTGTGAAAATTGGAAACTTCCTTACTGAGTCAGGGCAACTCTTGAAAGAGGTTGAACTTTCATATGAATCTTGTGGTCCACCAGATGCACCTGTTGTATTAGTTTGTCATGCTTTGACTGGAAATCAATTTGCTGTTGGCACGCCGGAAAAACCTGGTTGGTGGAGCGGATTGATAGGACCGAAAAAAGTAATCGATACAACTATTTTTCATGTGATTACATTAAATGTCCTAGGGGGATGTTCCGGATCAACTGGTCCAAATACAATAAATCCCTCTACGGGTGAACCATATCACTCTTCCTTTCCAACGATTACAATACGAGATATGGTTCATGCTGAAAAACGAGGATTATTAGCCTTAGGAATTGAGAGACTCCACGCAGTAGCTGGAGGGTCACTGGGGGGGATGCGCGTGCTAGAATGGGGGCTACTTTACCCGAAAGATATGGATTTACTAATCCCTTTAGCCGTTACTCCTTATCTAAGTGATACAGGTATAGCCTTTAACTATATTGGCATTCATGCGATTGAAACAGATGAAAATTTTTGCAATGGAAACTATAAAAGTTCGTCAGATTTAAAAGGATTTGAAACTGCACGCATGGCTGGTATAGTTACGTATCGTAGCGAACGATTATATAAAGACCGTTTTGATCGAAAAACCACACGTACTGGTTTGTTCGAAATTGAATCTTATATAAAATACCAAGGGACAAAACTGACGAAACATTTTGATGCGAATAGCTATCTTACCTTGTTACGGGCAATGAACACACATGATATTGGAAGAGATAGAGGTGGTGTTGAAAAAGCCGCGAAACAATTTGAGGCAACGGTGATTCCCATAGCATTTACACATGATTTATTGTATCCACCTGAGGACATCTGTTCTTTTGCGTATCTCGTTCCCGATCATCATTTTTACATGGTAAACACACGTTTTGGGCATGATGGCTTTCTAACAGAATTTGAAACATGGGGACATATTTTAACGAATCACTTGGATATAAGGGTACCGCAACGACGCAAGCAGCAATCTTAGGTTTTAGAAGAGTCACTGAAGAAGGATTTCAGATACAATATAAAAACATCCAGAGAACTAAAATCATTATTAGATATGTAAACAATAAATATCATGGACTGCCCAAAATGCTAAGCATTAATATGGTGGGAATGATTGTAGTCGGACTTGCAGAAAATGTAGGAGTATCATTATCTTTAGTTTGTGAGATATTATAGTTAAAACTCGCACATTACCCACACAAAATTAGATGTATAAAGACACACTTGATTAAAAGAAACGTAGGTTAATGGATGATTTAAGCAATCGGTAACATTTTACTTTCATGTTCGATCTTTATGGGGGTGTTCTATATAAAGCAACTATAAAGGATTTTTTTCTAGTTTTTAATGGTTTATATCTTAAGGGAAATAAGTAGAGGTTGTCGGTTAGAGGATTTATACGATGAAACAATAGTGTCCCGTTGGAATGAAAAGAACTTGTAAAAATGATATCGAAACTGGATGTCATATTCTAAAGCACAATAGGATAATAAAATGAAAGAAGATGTTTTTCACGGTCTCATACTATGGTTATCGGATTCTTACAGACGCGCACCTGTCTATAAAAAATCTGGAATTAAATGAAAAAGCCAATCGCTCTAGCGTGCAGAGCGATTGGCTTTTATTAATGATTATGATTTAGAAATTTTCATTCTTTTCAATTCATCATTTAATGATTTATACAATGATAACATCATTAATACCATAATAAATGAGAATGGGAACGCTGCTACAATGAGCATGCTTTGTAATGCTGATAGTCCATCTGCAGACAATAAAATGATTGCGATTGAAGATTGTGCAATTCCCCATACGACCTTCACAATATTCGATGGATTAAGAGATCCATTTGTCGTTTGCATTCCTAAAACAAAGGTTGCAGAATCTGCAGATGTAATAAAGAAAGTACTAATTAAAACGACTGCAATGATAGATAGTACCATCGAAAGTGGCAATTCATTAAAGACAGCAAATAGTGTTTCTTCTGTCTTATAACCAGTTAAATCTGTCACTTTTTCTTGAATATTGATGGCTGTTGAACCGAATGTAGCGAACCAAAAGAAGCTAACTACCGAAGGAATCATCAATACACCAATTAAAAATTCACGAATCGTACGCCCTTTTGATACACGGGCAATAAAGATTCCAACGAATGGTGACCAAGAAATCCACCAAGCCCAATAGAAGATGGTCCAACCGTTAATCCAGTCTCGATTACCTTGATCAAGTGGAGCAGCGCGGAAGCTCATGCGGACAAAGTTTTGGATGTAGCTACCTAAAGAATCTGTAAACATGTTAAAAATCAGTAAAGTTGGTCCGAGAATAACAACTAATACCAATAAAGTAACGGCTAAAACCATATTGGTATTCGATAAATATTTAATTCCTTTGCTTAATCCCGACCAAGCGGACATTAAGAATAATACGGTAACGACTCCAATAATAACAACTTGTACCCAATATTCATTTGGAATGCCAAAAATATAAGCTAATCCACCATTAATTTGAACAGCACCGAAGCCAAGTGTTGTGGCAACACCAACAACCGTAGCAAAGACGGCGAAAACATCTACTAATACTCCCCAAGGACCATTCATTTTGTCTCCGAAAATCGGCTTCAATGTTGCTGAAATTAATCCAGGTTCACCCTTACGGAACTGGAAATAAGCGAGCGCTAACGCGACAATCGCATAAATAGCCCATGCATGTAATCCCCAATGGAAAAACGTGTAGCGCATGGATTCACGGAAAGCTTCTTTCGTATTTGGATCTGCAGTTGCAGGACTAATCGCATAATGAGAAAGCGGTTCAGCAGCTCCCCAAAAGACAAGGCCAATTCCCATACCAGCAGAAAATAACATTGAAAACCATGTTATTCTTGAATATTCTGGTCGATCCGTATCTTTACCTAATCGGATTTTACCGAAAGGACTAACGATAATAATGACTGTGAAAAGTACCATGATTGATACAAGGCTTAAATAATACCAACCAAAGCTAGTTGTAATAAATGTTTGCATGCTTCCAGTAACCGCTTCGAAACTAGCAGGAGCGAGTGATCCATACCCCACCGCTAATACGACAAGCGCTAATGAAATCCAAAATACATTTGTGATTTTCTTCATATTTCCCCCTCGAATCTATTATTTAGTTTGTTACACAATGTTTCAGCTTACGCAACTTTCTATACAATGTCAAACAACTTAGTTCAATTAGTGTGTGTGAAAGTTTGTTTTTTAGTCATACTAAACACAAATATCCCTAGTTATTAATACCTGTTTTAAACGGAAATTAAACCTAAAAATAAGTCATTTTTCACAAATATTTTATGGAGTTTTTAATCTTCATCTTTGACATCTATATCTTCTGGGATTGGTGTGTTGCGCCATTCATCAATTTGGCGTTTTACGTCTTCTACTTGCTCTAAATGTCGATCGAATTGAGTTTGATTGATTAAATATTGCTCACCGTCATGGACGGATTTAATCCGGCCTTCTAATACATATCGACGTACTTGCTGAACTGGCATACTTAAAAATTCAGCAGTTTCTTCTATTGTTAAATACATCCGTGATTCACTCCCCTTTCTTTAGTATAGTTCACACGATACTGTATCTCAATATGTATAAAATATGGTAAAATTACAGCTAATAACTGCATGAGGTGACATGATGAAAACCGTGATTCCGTACATACTGGTATTAGTGGCTGCAGTATTATGGGGCACTACTGGAACAGCTCAAACTTTTTTACCGCTAAATGCGCAACCTTTAACAATTGGCGCAGCACGCTTAGCCATCGGAGGAATCTCGTTATTTTTTATGATGGTACTAATGAAAAAAATCAATTTTCGAACTTGGCCATGGAAAGAAACGATTATTGCGGCAATCTGTATGGCTCTGTTCCAACCTTTATTTTTCACTTCAGTTCGAATTACTGGGATTGCGATAGGAACTGTTGTGGCAATTGGAAGTGCGCCAATTTTCTCAGGTCTTATGGAATGGATTTTTTTGAAAATAAGACCGACACGACCTTGGGTGATGGCAACAAGTTTATCAATTATAGGTTGTGTGTTGTTGTTTCTAAATAAAGATGCACTTACAGTAAATTCGTTAGGCGTTTTGCTTTCTTTATTTGCAGGAATGGCTTTTGCTCTTTACACACTAGTTAGTAAAGTAGTATTAGCGAAAACAGAAGCTATTCCAGCTGTAGCCATGACATTTACATTAAGCGCTGTTATGTTAAGTCCATTTTTATTCATCTTTGATCGGTCTTGGGTCTTCGAACCATCAAATAGTTTAGTAATATTGTATTTAGGATTCATGACAACAAGTGTTGCATATATCTTTTATTTAAAAGGTCTTCAAAAGATCCTATCCTCTTCTGCAGTTACTCTATCTCTGGGAGAACCGTTGACAGCTGCTGTTCTGAGTGTGTTTTTAGTTGGGGAAGTATTGAGTCCAGTTTCATGGGTTGGTGTTCTTTTATTATTAGGTGGAATTGTCGTCTTAACTTTAAGTGGTCGAACCCGCATGAAACGATTTGAATAATAGAAAAGTGTCTCTTAATCTAGAGACACTTTTTTCATTTCTTAAGAAAATCTTCATTTTTATCATAAGGGTTTATTAAGAATCGGTAGATACAATAGGTATTATAAGAATTAGAAATGAGGTGAATCGGATGAAACAATACACAGTACTCGTAACGGATGACGATCAAGATATTCGAGACGGCATAGAAATTTATTTGAAAAATGAAGGCTATAGAGTGTTAAAAGCTTCTGACGGTCAGGAGGCAATTACTTTATTAGAAACAAATGAAATCCACTTAATTCTATTAGATATTATGATGCCGAACATGGATGGGATTCAAGCAACGTTTAAAATTCGTGCAGAACGAAATATTCCTATAATTATGTTGAGCGCGAAAGCAGAAGACTCGGATAAAATACACGGCTTATCAGTTGGTGCGGATGACTATGTGACAAAACCATTTCATCCAATGGAACTCATTGCTCGAGTGAAATCTCAGTTACGTCGCTATGTACATCTTGGAACATTATATGAACAGAAATCATCCATTAAAGTTGGGGAACTAGCATTAAATCTAGATGCAAAAGATGTGACACGAGATGGAGAATCCGTGAAATTAACACCAATCGAGTACAAAATTACTGAATTATTAATGACACATGTAGGTCGAGTATTTTCAATCAGTGAAATTTACGAACGTGTGTGGAATGAACCTGGCTATAACGCAGAAAATATCGTGGCTGTTCACATTCGCAAGATAAGAGAAAAAATCGAAACCGATCCGAAAAATCCAAAATATATAAAGGTGGTGTGGGGCATTGGATACAAAATCGAAAAGTAAGGCGGCACATGGGTTGTCCATACTTGCGCTTGTGATTGGGATGCTCAGTTTAATGTATTGTTATACATTTATTCAACAAATCATTGAGCAAGGTTTCTTTCATACAAATGAGACAGTTGTTCAATTGACGCGGATGATAAAAGGGGGTGCGTAAGAAATGAAAAAACTCTCTTGGGTATTTTTAGTATTAATGAGTATCGGGCTTTTTGGTGTAACTATTTTCTTTTCATATGCCCCTAAATATATGGGACAATCTTATTTTGATTCCCGCGATTTTCAAAGTTCCATTAACTACAAAATCGATCAATTTGGTCCTATATTACTCAATCGGTTAAATGTAAATAAAGCAATTGAAAATCTTAAAGTTGAACCACATGAAATTGACCAGTACAGGAATCATTATGGGTCTAAAATGGATCAAATTGAGTCAATTCAATTTCAATATCAAGTTGAAATCGATCAAGCGATAAACTCCAATAATGAAATCATGATAAATGAATTAGAAACGGAACGCGATACTAAAATTGCTGACATACGTGCGAATTTTGCCAGTGATGAAGTCGTTAAAGAAAAAATTTTAATTGCCAAAAAAGAGGTTTTACGAAATTATGAAGCAATCCTTTTAAAAGAAGAATTTACTGCGAAAGAAGAACGTAAATCGTTTGCTTATGATTTAACGAACTTGGAAACGAATGAAAGATTTACGTATGGGGATATTACAACGGATTCAGCATATAAAAACGTATATAATGCCAATGAAGGTTATTTGTATATAAATTCTATAAAAAATAATCATAATTATATTCAAGATAAAGAAGTACAAGTACTTTCCATTCATAATTTATCTGAACTAATTGGAGATCATTCGACCCCTTTTAAAGGGACGATCACGATACCGACGAATATGTTGTCTTATCATACCCTTCAAGAATCAAATGCATACAACCGAAGTAAATGGTTTTTCATCTTATTTTCAGGTATGGGTGTAATCGCTGCTATAGGAGTATATGTATTATACCGAACCAGAAAAATAGAGGTATTATCCATGACGACAGCACACACTGTAAAAAAACTTAATTTTGATGGGCGTATGGTTGCCATATTGATTACGTTGTTTGGCTTAGCCAACACGTACATCCCTATTACTCAACGATTAGAGGGAATCATTATTCCTTATCATTCTGGTAAAGACATTGTCCATATTGGATTTTTATACCTATTAGTAATCTTTTTTATAACAATCATGATTGTCCAATTCATCTGGTTATTTAATGAAGCCAAAAATCAGGAACTTAAGCTCCTTTGGGAAAAGAGTTTCATTCGAAAATTAATGACGACCAGTCAAAGTGTCTTTGTGAAACGTTCCGTAGGAGTCCAAATTGTCATCTTAATATTCGTCGTATTTTTAGCAGGTTTAGGTTTAGGTGGAGTAATCATACAGCCTGTACTGATTCTGGCCTATACACCACTATTTACTTTCATTGCAATTCCTGCATTATACATTTTGTTCAAACGTGTAGGTGATTACAATAAATTAGCTGTTGCTACTGAAGAAATGTCAAAAGGGCAGATGATTGAAGATGTAAAAATTCGGGGGAAGTCTGTTTTAGCTGAGCATGCTAAACATTTGAATACCCTACGAGAAGGTGTTCGCATATCGCAGTCAGAGCAAGCAAAAAGTGAGCGGTTAAAAACGGAGCTGATAACAAATGTCAGCCATGATTTAAGAACGCCATTAACCTCTATCATCACATACACCGATTTATTGAAAAAAGAGGATTTAACGCATGATCAACGAATGTCTTATGTCGCAATATTAGATCGTAAATCCCAACGTTTAAAGACACTAATCGAAGATTTATTCGAAGTGTCAAAAATGGCAAGTGGCAATATGGAACTCCAAAAACAACATGTGGATTTAAAACAGTTGATGCAACAAGCATTGGCGGAACATGACGAGGAAATTCAAGGAGCGGGATTAGACTTTCGAGTATCAACTCCTGATAAGGCCTTAATTGCTAACGTCGATGGACAAAAATGGTGGAGAGTCTTAGATAACTTAATTGTCAATGCGATTAAATATACGATGCCTGGAACTAGAGTGTATGTCACTTTAAAAGAAACAAATGGATGTGTAAATTTTATTATCAAAAACGTAACAAAATATGAACTTGGTGAAAATGTCGATGAGTTATTTGAACGGTTTAAACGATCAGATACTTCACGCCACACCGAAGGGTCTGGACTTGGACTTGCCATTGCTCAATCCATTGTAGATTTACATGGCGGTTCCATGAATATTGAAGTTGATGGTGATTTATTTAAAGTTAGTGTGTCTATTAAAATGAGTTAATAAAAACGTGAGGGATTGAGTTCCTCACGTTTTTTATTGGAAATAAAATATATAAACGCCTACAAGTAAGACACCAATATCCGCAAAAATATGAATAATCCAGGAAGGATAAAGGGTACCGCATTCTTTATTTACCCATTGAAAGATCAGTCCGCCAATCCAAAGTCCTCCCACAGCCAATATTAAAATAGGCCACTCAAACCAAGGGAGAAAAATGGCAATGTGGTAAATAGCGAAAAGGAAACTTGGAAGAATCCATTGTAATTTGGATTTTTTTAATAAATCCACAAGCAATCCCCGAAAGAAAAATTCCTCTAAAAAAGAATTACCAATCAAAATATAAAACGAGACAAATGGGAATACGGTTGAAGTCACACCAACCCTTGTTTCTAAATCCATTTGTAAAGAAGGTAAGTCAATCGAATTTTTGAGCAACACAAAAGCTCCTAAAATTGTCACCATCACATCAATTCCCAATCCAATTGCTAAAATAATACGGTTTCTCTGGATCTTCTTCATATGTAAGAATTCGAATTTAGAGTCATTTAAAAATAGGATGGGAACAGCTAAAAAAAGAATAATTTTTGCGGCTGTCTTCCAAACATATGTCATGTCTAGCCCTTGTTCAATCCATAGCAACAATGCAATG